>DASTZC010000063.1 GCA_035764505.1 Candidatus Polarisedimenticolia bacterium | reverse complement strand
GCGGTAGCGATCAGGAAGATCTGTCGGACGAGGATTCACGCCGCCTGGCGGCCCAGCTCGGCGCGGGCCGCGTGCTCCTCGGCAGTGCCATCGCCACCCCGACCGAGTTCACCCTCCGCGGCTCGCTCTTGAGGGTGGCTGACGGAGCGGTGGTGGCCGATGGTGTGGTCGAAGGTTCCGCCGACAGCGTCGCGGTGCTGGTGAATCGCCTCACCGCCCGGCTTCTGAGCCAGGACGCCGGCGAGGAGCGTGAGCGACTCGATGGATTGGCGGCGACCTCGCTCGAGGCCCTGCAGGACTACCTCGCTGGTCGCAAGGCGTACCGCCGCGGCGATTACTTCACGGCCATGGATTTGTACGCCCGCGCCTTCGCTCGTGATTCGAGTTTCGCCCAGGCCGCCTTTGGATTGCTGTCCGCCAATCAGCACATCGGTACCGTGTTGCGGATCGATGGCTTCTTGCTGACCCCGACGATCTGGCGGCTCCGCGACCGATTGACCGCGCGGGATGCGGCGTTGCTTCGTGCGTTGCCCTGGGTAGGGCCCAACTATCCAGCCCCCTCCAGCTACGCCGAGATCATCGCCCAGGCGGAGGTCGCCGCATCGGATGCCCCGGACAGCCCGGAGCATTGGTTCGCTCTGGGGAATGCGCTCACGCAATATGGCGCCGTAAGCAGTGTCCCTGACTGGCCGCGGCGGGCCGCGGAGGCGCTCGACCGCGCGATCGGGCTGGACTCGAGTTTCACCCCTGCCGTGGCGACACGGCTCTTCGTGGCCATGTGGATGGAGGATGAGGCGGCCATCCGGAGGTTTGCCGGGCTGATGGAAGGGCCCGTGACCGCTGGGTTCGCCGACGGAACGATGCTGTGGGCGGCCGCGGTGACGCTGCGCGACAGCGCCGGTGCGTGGCGATGGCGCGGGCAGGGCAGCGAGTCGCACATCAATTTTGTCACCAAGCTCGTCAAGATGCCCCTCCATGCCGTTACGACGGGACTTCCCCTGGCCGATGCCCACTGGGCCAACCGGACCCTTCGACAGGTGGGCGCCACCGAGCTGGAACGCGCCGCTGCCCAGTTGGGCGAGTTTGCGGTTACCGCCGCTGAAGGCCGGCTGATCTCGTTCGGGGAGTGGCGATTCGATGAAGACCGGTTCGGCAACTCTTGGATCGCGGCCAATCTGATTCGGCAGGCATTGATTGAACCGGGGTATGATCAACAGGTGCGGGAGCTGATGCGCCGGTACGACCCGGCTCGCTGGCCTCCCGTCCGTGATTGTTTCGTCGAGCTGTATCGAGTCCACACCGGTGACACCAGTTCCACCCGTCAGGCGATCCAGCGTTTGCGCGCCTTTGCGGCCAGCACGCCACCACCCGATGATGCCGCGGCCTGGCCGTCGCTCGAATTCCGGGTCTGCCCTCTTCTGCTGGAGACAATCCTCGAGGGACCGCCGTTCGGCCATGGAGGGGGGAAGCATCTCGAGGCGCTGGAGATGTTGATGCGCCAGGGCCCGCGCTGGTTTACCGGAGCGGCTGTCGGGCCCACCGCCCCGGTTGCCTTGGCCAACTGGACCATTGCCCGGTTGCGCGAGGCGGAGGGTGATATCCCCGGGGCGCTCGCGGCCATCCGGCGGAGGGAGAACTCCTACTATCCGGAGTATCTCTGGTCCCTGCCCGCCTTCCTCCGGCAGGAAGGCCGGCTCGCCGCCCTGGTGGGTGATACGGTAGGAGCCCGCCGCGCCTACGATCACTATCTCACCTTGCGTACCGATCCGGATCCTCCCCTCCGGGCGCAACGGGACTCCGTCGTGGCTGAGCGCGCCCGGCTCGGGTCCCCATGATGGAGATGATCGCTGAAGCGACCGGGTGTTCGCGGGATCATCGACCAACGATGCAGAGCACGACCGACCATTGACCATCGACCATCGACTATCGACCGCCCTCGCCGACCGCTACCGCATCGAGCGGGAGCTGGGCCAAGGCGGCATGGCGACGTACCCGCGATTGAAATCGCGGCTCGGCACACTGTGGCTGCGCCACGGACTTCATTCCCTGGCTCACGTCGCGGGGCGACCTTTTGCCGAGCCGCGGCTTGAGCGCCGTCGCCAGCTGAGTCACGCGAAATGACCGTCAACACTGCCCTTACCACCGCCCTCGCCGACCGCTACCGCATCGAGCGGGAGCTGGGCCGGGGTGGCATGGCCACG
>DASTZC010000062.1 GCA_035764505.1 Candidatus Polarisedimenticolia bacterium | reverse complement strand
TGTGCGTCTCCTCGGTGTCTGCGAGGACTTCCCCCTTGCCGGGACCCGTCACCTTGAACAGCTTCCCCTGCGTGCCGGTGCCGGCGTAGAGCGTTCCTTTGGAGTCGAAGAGCAGCGACCAGATGTAGGTTTCGCCCGGCGTGAAGTATTCCTCCGACTTTCCCGCCGGAGTGATCCGGTAGATCTTGCCGCGCGGCGAGGTGCCGACGTAGAGCTGGTCCTTCGAATCGACCGCGAGCGCATGCACCTCGAGCTCGGGGGCATCGAAGAAAAGCTCCAGCTTGCCTCCCTTGCCGAGGCGATAGACCTTCCCCTCGTTGCCGCCTCCCGCGTAGATCGTCCCTTTCGAATCCCTCGCCAGAGACCACAGGTAAGGATCGGCGGAGGTGGCGATCGTTGCGAAGGCGGGGCCGAGCCCCAGCATGCCGTCGGTCCCCAGGGCCACACCCTTCAGCTCTCCCGGCTCGCGCTCGGAGCGGGTGCGGTTCTTCCACACCTGCGAAGAGGCCCCCCAGGCCGGGAGCCCCACGGCCCCCACGACCGCCGCCAGCACCCATCCGATTGCGCGCTTCCGCCCGAGCGACATGCCTCCTCCCTTTCCGAGTCGAATGTCAGCGAACCTGAACGACGGTGCGGCGACCGCCCGTCAGCACGAATTCGGTGGATTGCATCGTCTCCAGCACGGGCAGCTCCGGCGCGGCATATTCCTCGCCGGAATGGCGGTTGCTGCTCAGGGTGAACAGTACCGACAGGGGAAGTGCCGGCAGGGTCTCCCCTTCCACCACCGCCCCCTGGCCGCGGCGCGTCATCTGGAGGTAGAGCACGTCGTCACGCCGCAGGGAATTGAAAAAGGCGATCATCTCGTCGACTCCCGGGGTCCCGGTGAAGCGCTGCTGCAGGACCGCGCCTTCCAGCCCGTTGAGGTTCCGGGCACTGGAGACGACGATGCTCAGCGGCCCGCGCGGAGTCTCCGGCGGCACGCTCACCTTGAATTCCCGCAGGATGGCGGGGCCGCGATACGGCTCGATCGTGGCGCGGACCGAGACCTCCTCACCGGGACGCACCAGGGCGGGGGTCACCGACAGCTCGCCGATCTTCGCCAGCTTCGCGTCGGGCACCGCCGCGACGCTGAGCCGGGCCGATTTCACCCGGACGTCCTCGAAGCGGTTGCCGTAGACCAGGCCGAACAGCGTGGCGATTTCCCGGGCGATGCTCGCGGAGGCGGAGGCCTGGGGCCCTCCGAGATCCGATTCGACCATGTCGTGCTTCAGCGTCGGATGACCTTCGCTCACCACCTCCAGGCGGGCCTGAAGTGTCGATTCCGCGGAGTATTCCAGCACGCGCTGCAGGCTCGCCTGCACCGACAGCCCCACCAGCAGCGGCGTCAGGGTGTCGTCGTGGACGACCTCGAAGGAAAGCTTGCGCTGCCCCGTGGGGAAATCGACGGCCACCTCGATGGGGAGCATTTCCGGCGCGGGCCCCAAGGACCCCTCGATGCAGGTGAGGCGATCCTGCTGCAGCGTCCCGATGAGCGAGGTGGAATTGGAGATCTTGAAGGAGCCCAGGAGCGAGGGATAGGTAATGACGATGTCGGCACGCGACATCGGGTAGCGCACCGCCCCCAGTCCCAGGAAAGGATGGCCGAAGGCCCAGACGCGGTTCCCCTCTACGTGGGTCAGCGTCCCGGTCGCGGCGATGCTCAGGTCGCCCCGTACCAGGGGCACGGCGATCGCCGTTCCCGGCTCGACGGCGTAATCCTGTCCCGCCGTGGACGATCCCCCGCCGCCGGCCGTCGGCTCCAGGCCGCGGGAGGCGAAGATGGGAGTGACCTGGCGAATCAGCTCTTCCGGATAGCCCGCGAAGACCAGGGGGGTGGCGATCGGCACCAGCCGCGCCGCCTCGCCTGGGAACGGGATGCCTGCGGCAACCTCGCTCGTCACGGCGGAAGGGGGGGAGGTCCACTCCTGGAGGATGGAGGCGGCGGTGGTCCGGCCCGAGCGCGCGGGCATCTCGGCGGCACGCAGCATGTCGCGGATGGGTGTGATCCCGGCGATCGCTTCCTTCTCGAAAGTTCCGAGCCGGTAGGAGACGGCGCCGAGGATCTTGCCGTCCAGGATTACCGGGCTGCCGCTCATCCCGGCGATGACCCCGGTGCGTTCCACGTTGTCACCATGCAGCCGGGCGACGATCATATCCTGCTGCGGGCCGATGGCGTTGCTCAACACCCCCAGGATCTCCACCTTGAACTCTTCGGGGGTCACGCCCTGGAAGACGGTCCGTCCCGTCCCCACCATCCCCGGGCGCAGCTGCGCCGGATCGTAGAAAGGAAGGGGCTTGGGCACCTCGGGCGCAGGGCCGGCGGCAAGGAGGCCGAGCGCGAGGAGGGCGGCGAAACCGAGCGGCCAGCGCTCCGCAGGTCTCATGCGGCGGCTATTCCTTGTCCCTGGCTTTCAGGCTTTTCTTGATCGCTTCGACGATGTAGTTCTGCATGGAGGGCTTCTGCTTGCGGACCCCCTCGTAGACCAGGCAGGGGAGCTTCAGGGAGATCTGAATTCCATCCTCCGTCAATCCGTCCAGCCACCGTGCGAACTTCTCCCAGCTTTCCCATTGCATCGGCTCCACGGAGCCGCGGCCATACAGCTCCACCAGGGTGATTTCATCCCGCAGCTTGAAGATTACGTTGTGCTCATCGTAATCGGCAAAGTCCGAATAAGCAAAGAACTTCACCTCGCCGGCCGTCTGATCCTTCCCTTTTACGCTGATTTCGGGCTGCTTGTTGCACCGCATGATGACCGAGTCCCCCTTCGCCTTGAAATGGAAGGCGAGGATCGGATCGGTGCGTCGATTGTTATCGGTGGGTGTCTTCAGGGCGCGATAGACTCGCCGGGCGACCGCATCATTGGTCGTATACGTATCTCTGGGCATTTATATCAGTCTCCCTGGAAAGACATAGCAGTCCCGAGGCGCTGAGATAGTAGATATCCCCCTGCCTTATTGTCAAGGGAAGCCCGCCAAACTTGCCGAAGTCCGCCCTGCGATTCGAGAGCCGCGGCCTACAGGTTTTTACTGGTTTTTTCCTTGCAGGGTGGGCGATCTCGGCGTACTAGGAAGATCTAGCCACGGAGCGTTTCGCCGAAAGGCGTATCCATCAAGGCTTTGAATGAAGGGAGTGGTCGCATATGGGCCGCAGGTGGGGAGTCTTTTTCGCGATATTCGGTCTTTCCGCAACCCTGGGATCGGCCGGAGTCCCCATCGCCACGGGAGATGATTTCCAGGCGCTGCTCGCGAAGCTGCATCCCGACTATGCCCGCTTCGTGGGTAGCATCCGGGTCGGCCCCAGCCGCTTCCACCCGGCTACCCTTTATATGGGTCTGGTGCGCTCCGGTGGCATTGACCCGACCCTCCGTGATGATGCGCCCATGCTGGGACGCGGGGTGAAGAACGACATCATCGTCTATGCCGATTCGCGCGAGGCGGACCGCAGCCTGGGCTGGGGGCTCCTCCTGATCGATCATGAATACTTCCACGCCCGCCACCTGGCGCGCGGCGATGCCACGCCCACCCCTTCTTTCGGCGATTCGGAGACGGACCGGCATTTCTACGAGGCGGTGGCGTGGGGCTACAACCTGGCGCAGGCCGACGAAGGGGAATACCCCGGGCTTACCCACGCCGATTACCTCGAAGCCTTCCGCAACTACAGCATGCACTTCGAGGAGTTCCGCGACTTCATCCTGAGGCGCGACCATCACGCCTGGGCGCACTACAAGCGATTCCTTCCCGATCCCGCAACCCGCACGCGCTCGGTGCTCGCCCAAAAGTAACCCTCCGCAGCGCGACCGTCGCCCAATTTACATCCCGACCCAATCCGGCTATCTTCTGGGCCTCGCCTCGCGCCGTGGAGCGGAAAGGGACCCTGCTTGAGCCTCTTGAGTATCGCGTTCCGGATCGTCGCGGCGCTGCTGCTGGTGCTGGGCAACGCCTTCTTCGTGGCGGCCGAGTTCGCGATCATCCGGGTGCGTCCCACCCGGCTGCGCGAGATCGAGCTCTCCGGCGACCCGCGCGCCCGCATCGCCGCCGGCATCCTGCATCATCTGGACTCGTATCTTTCGGCCTGCCAGCTCGGAATCACCATCATGAGCCTGGGGCTGGGCTGGATCGGCGAGGAGGCTTTCGCTCCCCTCTTCGAGGCGATGTTCCGGCCCCTCGGCTTCGGCTTGCTGGCGGTGCACTCCGCTGCCCTGGCCTGCGCCTTCGCCCTGATCACGCTGATGCACATCATCCTCGGCGAGCTGGTCCCGAAGTCGGCGGCCATCCGCCGACCCGGAAGGCTCACCGTCCGCCTCGCCATCCCGCTGCGGATCTTCTACCTGGTCGCCTTCCCGCTGCTGTGGCTGATGAACGGCGCCTCCATGCTGGCACTGCGCTCGCTGGGAATCCGGCCGCACGAGAAGGAGGTCCGCCAGTCGGAGGAGGAGCTGCGTATGGTCCTTACCGAATCCTCGCACCAGGGGATACTCTCCTCCGCCGAGATGGAGATCATGCAGCGGGCCACCCGCTTCTCGGACAAGAAGGCGCTCGACGTGATGGTGCCCCGCTCCCGCACCGTCGTCTGGGATCCCAAGCTGACGATCGAGGCGAATCTGGTCCGCACCCGGAAGTGGGGACATACGCGCTATCCCGTGGCCGACCGCGAGGGGAAGCGGTTCGTCGGCGTCATCAACATCAAGGATCTCGCCTGGCTCTCCCCCGCCGATCGGCAGCGCCTTGACCTGGATCGCCTGCTGCGCCCGCTGCTCGAGGTGGCGGCGAGCGATCGGATCGACATGATGCTGCGGGAGATGCGTCGCCGGCGTATCCACATCGCCGCGGTGATGGAGCAGGACCGGGCCATGGGGATCCTGACGATGGAGGACATCATCGAGGAGATTTTCGGGGAGATTCAGGACGAGTTCGAGCCGGCGCCGGCCCCTTCCTGAAGGCCATCCGCGCCGAAACCGCGGTGAATCTGGAGAGACCGATCATGCGCCAGGCCTGCCTGCTCTTTCTGTGTGCCGTCCTGGCGGCGGGGAACCTCGCCGCCCAGTCCCATCACGACCGCTCTCCCGACGAGATCTTCAAGCGCGAGGCGCTGTCCGGCAACGTCAGCGTCCTATATGGCCGCGGCGGCAACGTCGGCTTCTACGTCGGACCCGACGCCGTCTTCGTCATCGACTCGCAGTTCGAGAACATCGCCGCCGGGATCGTTGAGCAGATCAAGAAGGTCACCGACAAGCCGATCAAGTACCTGCTCAACACGCACCACCATCAGGACCATACGGGAGGCAATCCCGTCTTCCGTCCCTTCGCGATTATCGTGGCGCACGACAAGGTGCGCGAGCGCATGCTCGCCTCGCCGGCGCAGATCCTCAAGGAATACCCGCAGAAGCTGGCGGAGGCACAGAAGGCGGGCAAGCAGGACGCGGCGAAGTTCTACGCCGAGCAGATCGAATGGGCCCGCAAGGTCAAGGTGGAGGAGATCGCGGCCCCCTTCCTGACCTTCGACTCCGAGCTGCGGCTGGTCCTCGGGGATGAGACGATCGAGATCTGGCACACGCCCCCGGCGCACACCGACGGCGACAGCGTGGTCTACTTCCGCAAGGCGAAGGTGCTGCACGGCGGCGATCTGGTCTGGAACCGCGTCGTGCCGTTCATCGACGTGGAAGGAGGCGGATCGGCGAAGGGGTATCTCACGGCGCTGGACAAGGTCATCCCCAAGGTGGCATCCGACACCAAGGTGATCCCCGGCCACGGCGTGGTCATGGACGTCGCGGGGCTGAAGGTCTTCCGACAGTACATCGCCGACGTGCTGCAGCTGGCAGCCGCGGCGAAGAAGAAGGGGACGCCGCGCGACCAGTTCCTGGCGAGCGCCGACCTGCCGCAATACAAGGACTACAGCGGCTACGCCGACCGCTTCAAGGACAATTGTGCCGCCGCCTACGACGACGCGCCCTGAGGCATTGTCGGCGCGCCCCTTGCCGCATGCTCCGCGATTGTCTACCATTTCATCCGTCCCGGACCCAGGAGGCTCCTTGGAAGCCCCGTCCACCCTCGCTTCCCCCGACGGGTCCGCCCCGGTACCGCGCGGCCGGCGCTGGTATACGCACCGCTTCAACACTCCCCTTTCCTGGGAGCTGATTCTCCGCGTCACCCCGAAGCTTCCGAGAGTCGTGCTGGTTCCTCTCCACCACCTCACGACCACCCTCTGCTTTCTCTGCTTCTATCGCGAGCGCGCCGCCAGCCGGCGAAACCTGAGGCGCATCACCGGCAAGACCGGATTCGCGGGTCTGGCCGTCACCTACCGGCTGTTCTACAACTTCAGCCGCTTCATGGTGGGCTATGCCGGCCTGCGTGGCGCGCGCCTCGATCAGTTTCGCGATCGCCTGGATGGGCTGGAGGAGACCGACCGGGCCTTGAGCGCCCTGATCCGCGAGGGTAACGGCGTGATTATCGCGACGCTGCACATGGGGCATTGGGATCTCGGTCTCAAGCTGCTCTCGGCCTATGAGATTCCCACCCACGTGGTGATGGCGCAGACGGACCCGGCCGAGGTTACCCGCTACGCCGCGGAGGCGAGGGACAACCCCACCCTGCGGCCGCACCACCTTGGGGCGCCGATGCTCGGCGTGGAGCTGATGCTGGCGCTGAAGCGCGGCGAGCTGGTGGCCCTGCAGACCGATCGCTCCGCCGGTCCCGGCGAGATGCCGGTCTCCTTCTTCGGCGGCACGGTGCCGCTGCCGAGCGGGCCGGTGGAGCTGGCGATCGCCACCGGGGCGCCCATCCTGCCGATCTTCATTCTGTTCGGCCGCAAGGACCGCTTCCGCATCCTCTCGAGCGAGCCGCTGCGCTTCGAGCGCGGCGCCGGTCGGCGCGACCCCGCCGAACGGCAGCGCGCCATGCAGCAGGTTGCGGCTATGATGGAATCGATTATTTCCCGATATCCCGATCAGTGGTTCAGTTTCTACGATTTCTGGAAGAATTCCCCGGATCCGTCCGGCGCGCAGGAGGGCTCGCATGCATGACGTGGCCATCATCGGAGGCGGTCCGGCCGGGTCCACCGCGGCGGCGCTGCTGGCCGCCGCCGGCCGGGACGTCGTCCTGTTCGAGAAGGAGAGATTCCCGCGCTTCCATATCGGCGAATCGCTCCTCCCCTACAACCTGGATCTGTTCCGGCGCCTCGGTGTCCTGGAGGCGCTCGAAGGGCGGTTCGTCGAGAAGTGGGGGGCGCGGCTCTACTGCACCGACGGCTCCACGAACCGCTACGTCGAATTCAAGGAGGGCTTCGTCCCCGGGCATCCGTACGCCTTCCAGGTGCTGCGCTCCGAGTTCGACACCATGCTGCTGAACAACGCCCGCGCCAAGGGAGCGCAGGTGCACGAGGCCACGCGTGTGGTCGAGGCGGCCCCCTCCGCCCGCGACGGCTGCCGGCTGACCATCCGCCGCGCCGACGGCACCTTGTCCGAGGAGACTGCCCGCTTCCTGCTGGATGCCAGCGGTCGCGACGCCTTCATGGCCGGCAAGCGCAGCCTGCGCGACATGACGCCGCACCTCAGGAAAGCGGCCGTCTTCGCGCATTACGAAGGGATCCCGCGCGGCGAGGGACGCTACGCCGGGGACATCGTCATGGTGGTCCTGCGCGACGGCTGGATCTGGATGATTCCGCTGCCCGAGGGGAGGACGAGCGTCGGATTGGTGATGGAAGGCTCGACGCTTCGCCAGCTCGCCCTGCCTCCCGAGAAGCTGCTGGAGGAGGCGCTGCGCCGCGCCCCCGCGGCGCACGAGCGGGTCAAGAACGCCCGGCGGGTCAGCGAGGTCTACTCGGCCAGCGACTACAGCTACGAGTGCCGCGAGATCGCCGGGGATGGCTACCTGCTGCTGGGGGACGCCGCCGCCTTCATCGATCCGATCTTCTCGACGGGAGTATGGCTCGCCATGTCCTCCGGCGAGATGGCGGCCGACGCGCTGCACGCGGCGCTGGGAACCTCTCCGCAAGCCGCCGACCTCTCCCCGCGCGTGTTCGCCGATTTCGCCCGCAAGGTGCGCCATCACGTGCGCACCTACACCCGGATCGTGTCGCGCTTCTACGAGCCGGGCTTCATGGATATCTTCCTGCGTCCTTCGGCACGCTTCCGCGTCCGCGAGTCGGTGATCAGCCTCCTGGCGGGGAACTCGGAGCCTTCGCTGGCGGTTCGCCTGCGTCTCGCCTATTTCTATTCGGTGCTGCGCATCCATCGCCGGTTCCGCCTGACGCCTCCCGTCACCCTGTACAAGGTCCTCGAAGGCCCTCCGGCATGAGGCACCCGCAGCCGCCGTCCCGGCGGGTGGCCGTGACGGGACTGGGTCTCATCTGCTCTTTGGGGCGCGACGCCCGCGAAGTCTGGGGAAACGCGCTCGAAGGGAAGAGCGGCATCGACAAGCTCGACCTTTTCGATCCGGCCGGATGCCTGAGCGATGTGGCCGGGCAGGTCCGGCACCTTCCGCAGGTGGACGGATGGCCGCGCTCCGAGCGGCGCCGGGCATCGCGCACCGACTCGTTGTGTGTCGCGGCAGCGCTCGAAGCGGTCCGCCAGGCGGAACTGGAAGGCCGTCCGGAGCTGGAGCGCTTCGGCGTCTGCCTTGGAACCTCGACCGCCGGCATGCTGGAGTCGGAGATCTATTGCCGCGAGGCCATCGAGCGCTCTCCACAGGCCGCGCGCCCCTCACGCCTCCTGCGGCTTCCCAGCTCCACCCCGGCCGACGCGGTGGCGCGCCGCCTGCAGGCCTCAGGCCCGCGGCTGTCCAACATGACCGCCTGCGCCTCGTCGGGACTGTCGATCGGGCTGGCCGCCGATCTCATTCGCTCCGGGGAGGCGCCCGGCATGATCGCCGGCGGTGGCGACGCGCTTTGCCGCATGACCTACGCCGGCTTCAATGCCCTCAGGCTGATCGACGCACGGCCGGCGCGGCCTTTCGATGCCGCGCGCGCGGGGCTGTCGCTTGGGGAAGGAGCCGGGATCCTGGTGCTGGAGAGCTGGGAGGAGGCCGAGGCACGCGGCGCGCAGCCGCTGGCCGAGCTGCTCGATTACGGGGCGAGCTGCGACGCCGCGCACATGACCGCGCCGCATCCCGAAGGACGCGGGGCGGCCGCAGCCATGGCCGAGGCCCTGCAGCGCTCCGGCACCGCTCCGGAGGCGATCGGACACATCAACGCCCACGGGACGGGCACCTCCCTGAACGACCTTACCGAAGCGCGGGCCATCATGGCGGTGTTCGGCAAGGAGCGCGCTGCTCGCATCCCGCTCACCGCCAACAAATCGCTCTTCGGACACCTGCTTGGAGGATCGGGAGGCGCGGAAGCGGCGATCCTGGTCCTCAGCCTGCGACACCAGAGGTTTCCACCGACCCTTGGCTGGCAGACTCCCGACCCCGAGATGCACCTCGACGTGGTAGCGGGCGGGCCGCGGCCCGCCGCGTTCGACATGGGGCTGTCCAACAGCTTCGGATTCGGCGGAGCGAACTGCTCTCTTCTGTTCCGACGGGTCCCATGAGCCGCGTCGTCATCACGGGAATCGGATGCCTGAGCGCCGCCGGGATCGGCCCGGATTCCCTGCGCGCCGCACTGCAGGCAGGCAGGCCCCTCGGAGAGCTGGCCGAGCATCCCGGACCACGCGGCCGCCCGCGCCCCATGCGCGTCGCTTCCCTGCCTTCCTTCGAGCGGGAGCGCTACCTTGCCGCGCGCCGTCTGCGGCGGATGGGGGAGCTCTCGCAGATCTGGACCATCGCCTGCCTGATGGCCCAATCCGACGCGGGGCGGAAGGATTCCGAATCGCCCTGGCCGGCGCCCGAGCGGCGTGGCGTCCTGCTGGGGTCGGGCTTCGGCTGTACCGACATGACCTGGGACTACCTGGAAGGGCTGCACCGGGACGGGATGGCCGCCGCCAGCCCGTTCCTGTTCGCCGAATCGGTGGCCAACGCTCCCAGCGGACAGGCCGCCATCGAGACCGACTCGCGCGGCATCTGCATGACGCTGACCTGCGGCGATGCTTCGGCCGCCGCCGCCATGGTCGCCGCCGAGCGGGTCCTGCGCTCGGGGCGCGCCGACCTGGTCTTCTGCGGGGGATTGGAGATCCTGAGCCCGCCGCTGCGCCGCCCCCTCGCGGCGGTCGGGGACCCCTCGCACCTGGGGGAGGGGGCCGCCTGCTTCGTCCTCGAGACCCACGACTCCGCTGTCCGGCGCGGTGCGCGCATCATCGCCGAGCTGTCCGGCAGCGGCATGGCCTCTGATGCCGGCTGCGCTCCCAACCGCTGGAGCCGCGATCCGGCTCCCATTGCGGCGGCGATGCGCCGCGCCCTCTCATCCGGCGGGCGCGGCGAGAAGGGCGCTCCCGGATCGGTGATGCTGCACAGCTGTGGATGGACACCCGCCGAGGAAGCGGAGCGGGCCGCCGCGGAGTCGGCGTGCCCCGGCGCCGCCTTGCGCTCGGTGGCGCCGGTCGTCGGCGCGCACGCCGCTTCGGGAGGTCTGGCCCTGGTGGCGGCGGCGCTCGACACGGGACCTGAGGGGATCCTGGTTAGCGCCCACGCCTGGGGCGGGGCCTCCTACGCCCTCTGGCTGAGGGGGATCAGCGCCTGAGATCGGAGGCGCCGGGATCGCCGGCGCGGCGCAGCAGGGCCGCCCGATCGATCTTGCCGCGCTCGGTGCGCGGAATGGCCTCCAGAAAAACGATGCGCCGCGGCAGCTTGTAGGCCGTCAGATCCTGCCGCAGCCGGCGCATGATTGTCTCGCGGGTCACTTCCGGCTGAGCTACCAGACAGGCGACCAGGCTCTCGCCGCGCGCCTCGTCCGGCACGCCAAGCACCGCGACATCCCCCACTCCCGGAAGCCGGCGCAGCAATGCCTCGACCTCCAGCGGGTTCACCTTCCTGCCCGCCACGTTCACCAGCGCGCCGATGCGTCCCGTCAGCGTCAGCCGGCCGCGCGGATCGAGCCGGCCCGTGTCGCCGGTGAGAAACTTCCCGGCGCGGAACACTCCCTCGTCCGGACGGCCGGTTCCCTCCTCGAGGTAGCCGCTGGCGACCGCGGCGCTTTTCACCGCGATTCTCGCTTCCTCTCCTTCCAGCCGGATCTCGACCCCCGGGAGCGGCGTGCCCACGCAGCCTTCCTCCTGCTCCGCCGCCAGCCCCGCCTCCGAGGCGTCGTAGGCGATGCCGCCCGACTCCGAAGCGCCGTAGAAAGTCCGCACCGGCAGATGGAAGCGCCGCCGGAAAGCCGCGGCGGTCGCGGCGCGCAGCGGCGCCCCCGCCGAGATGCACAGCCGCAGCCCCGCGAAGCGGGCATCACTTTCCGGAAGGACGGAAAGCATGTCGAACAGCGCCGGGACCCCGGGAAAAACCAGCGAGTCGGCGCCGCCCAAGGCCTGCCGCAGTGGATCGGGAAGAGGGTCTTCCACGAGGCGCAGCGCCGTTCCCTGCAGGACGAGCGGCATGATCAGGTTTCCCAGCCCATAGGAGTGCGACAT
>DASTZC010000061.1 GCA_035764505.1 Candidatus Polarisedimenticolia bacterium | reverse complement strand
TGGAGGACCACAAGGAGCGCGGCAGCTTCCCTTACGCGGCGCTGCACCAGCGCAAGCTGGGCCTCGGCCGCGGATCGGAGTTTTCGCTGCGCGTCCAGCTCCCCACCGGTCCCGATCCGAAGCTGGAGGTTTTTCTGCACGATCTCTTCCACGAAGAAGGGGCGCTCGAGGCGCTGCGATTCGCCCTCGCCATCCAGGAGGAAATCCCCGTCCGTTGAGGCGCCCGGACCGGCATCCGACACATTCGAGCTCATTCTTGGAGAATCCATGACCGCCCTGGCACCCGGTGTTGTCGCTCCCGATTTCAAGCTGAAGAACTTCGACGGAAAGGAAATCGCCCTCTCGGATTTCAAGGGGAAGAAGAACGTCCTGCTGGCTTTCTTCCCGCTCGCCTTCACGCCGGTCTGCTCCTGCCAGATACCCTCCTACCGGGATGATCTGGCGAAGTTCGAGGCGGAGGAATGCCAGGTGCTGGCCATCAGCATCAGCCACGTTCCCGCCCACAAGGCATGGGTCGAATCGCTGGGCGGGGTGAACGTGCCGGTGCTGAGCGATTTCTATCCGCACGGCGAGGTGGCGAAGCGCTACGGCGTGCTGCGCGAGGAGGGATTCCCGGAGCGGGCGCTGTTCCTGATCGACAAGCAGGGAGTGATTCGCTACGCCTCGGTGGGCGAGGTGCGGCGCCAGCCCGACAACCGGGTGGTCCTGGAAGAGCTTCGCAAGCTGCGCTGAGATAGGAAGACGGCGCCGGGCTTCAGCGGTCGCGCGGGACGGCGAGCATTCTCTCCAGCGCCCGGCGGGCGTCGCCGGCGACCTCCGGATCCACCCGGATCTCGAAGACGTCCTCCTGCAGCGAGCGCAGCACCCCTTCCAGCGTGTTCATCTTCATGTAGGGGCAGTGCAGCCGGCAGCCGATGCAGCCGTCGGCCGCGACGAACTCCTTGTCGGGATACTGCCGCCGCAGCTGGTGAATCAGCCCCCACTCGGTGGCCACCAGAAAGGTCTTCGCCTCCGGGTGACGCGCCACCGCCGCCGCCATGCCGGTAGTCGAGCAGATCTCGTCCGCCAGGGCCAGGACGTCCTCGCGGCACTCCGGATGGGCGATGACCACCGCCTCGGGATTCTTCATCCTTCCCTTCGCCACGTCGGTCCCGCGCAGCACGTCGTGCGTCGGGCAGCAGCCGTCGTAGACCACGATCTCCTTCTCCGGAACCTGGCGGGCGACCCAGCGACCCAGGTTCCGATCGGGCGTGAAGAGAATCTTCTGGTCCGGAAGGCTGCGGATGACGGAGACGGCGTTGGCCGAAGTGCAGCAGATGTCGGAGAGCGCCTTGACCTCGGCGGAGGAATTCACGTAGGTCACGACGGCGTGCCCGGGGTAGCGCCGCTTCCAGTCCTCCAGCGAGTCGGCGGTGATCGAGTCGGCCAGTGAGCAGCCCGCCGCCAGGCTGGGCAGGAGGACCGTCTTCTCGGGATTCAGAATCTTGGCCGATTCGGCCATGAAGTGCACCCCGCAAAAGACGATCAGGCGGCGCGGATCGCGCTGCGCCTGCTGCGCCAGCCCCAGGGAATCGCCCACGAAATCGGCGGCTTCCTGAATCTCCGGAAGCTGGTAGTTGTGGGCCAGGAGCAGCGCCTGGCGACTGTCGGCCAGGCGGCGGATCCGATCGCGCAGATCGGCAAGGCGCTCCTCGTCGACCCCCTCGTAAGCGGGCGGGACGGTGCTGCGGGCGGCGGAGAGGGACATTTTCTACTCCACGATCCGCGCCCCGGGGTCGGGTCGGATCGATTTCGTTCCCCGGGGGAAGATCCTCCAGAATTCCTTCTTGATGAGACTGGTCAGCGTCGCGCTCTTGGAAAAGCCGTGATAGGCGGCGATCGCCTCCAGCATCTCGACCTCCCGGCGCGTCGCCGTGAAGCTGCGCAATACCTTTCGGGGGGCGCCTTCCCGACCCTCAGGTCCCCGCGACGCCGCTCCTTTCATGCTCGCCTCGACGGTTTATATAAGGTTTATATATAACTTGCATATAGAATCTAGCACTTGAGCGCACGCGCGTCAAGCCAACGCACCGGTCGCTGAGGCGTCCGACAGCCCCTCCGGATGGGTGTGCTAGAATGCGCCGGCCCAAATCCCGGAGAGTCGTTTCGTGGCCTCGATGACTTCCCCCCGGCATCGGTCACGACGGCGCGGCGTGCCGTCCGCCTTGTGCCTCCTGGTCCTGGCGGCGGGCCTGTCCGCTTCCCTGCTGAAAGCCGAGGATCTTCCCGAGCCTCCCCCGCTGTTCCATCCGCTGCGAACCACCGATCCCCCCAAGCTGGACGGCGTGCTGGACGATCCCGTCTGGAGCATGGCGCCGGTGATCGATGATTTCGTCCAGCAGCTTCCTCAGGAGAAGGTCTCCCCCTCCGAGCGCTCCGAGGTTCGCATCGCTTACGATGACGACAACCTCTACCTGGCGGTGCGCTTCTTCGACTCGGAGCCCGAGAAGATCATCGCCTGGAGCCTGCAGCGCGACAGCGACGGCATCATCGGCGACGACCAGCTGGCCTTCGCCATCGACTCCTCGAACAGCGGACGGGACGGCTTCTGGTTCTCCACCAACGCCGCCGGCGTGCAGAACGATTCCCAGATCTTCGACGAGGGGCGCATCTTCGACGCGCAATGGGACGGGGTCTGGGACGTGGTGTCGCGCATCGACGGGCAGGGATGGGTCGCGGAGATCCGCCTGCCCTTCGTGAACCTGCGCTTCCCGCACTCTCCCGAGAATGTCATGGGAATCAATTTCTTCCGCGCCATCCGCCGCAAGAACGAGGAGGCCTACGCCCCCTACATCCCGCGCAACTACCGCGGCACGCTGTCGTTCTCGCTGGCCCGCAAGATGGTGCTGGAGGGCATCAGCAACGGCACGCAGCTGCAGATCAAGCCGTACGGCCTGGTGCGCTACGACCAGGTGCCCGTTCCGGAGCCCGACAGCGACACGCAGGGGGACGCCGGACTGGATCTGCTCAAATGGGGAATGACGCCGAACCTGACGCTGGACGCCACAATCAACACCGATTTCGCCCAGGTCGAGGCGGACGTTCAGCAGGTGAACCTGACCCGCTTCGATCTCTTCTTCCCGGAAAAGCGCGATTTCTTCCTGGAGAACGCCGGGCTGTTCCAGTTCGGCTCGGCCGCCCAGAACGACATCTTTTTCAGCCGGCGCATCGGCTTGTCGCCCGACGGCGAGCCGATTCCGCTGCTGGGAGGGGCGCGCCTCACCGGCCGGCTGGGCAAGACCTCCGTGGGCGTGCTCGATGTAATCCAGGACGCGGCCGGGGACGAGCCGCGCACCAACTTCGCCGTCTTGCGCATGCGCCGCGACGTGCTGGCGCGCTCCAGCCTCGGAATGATCGTCACCGACCGCGAGGCGGAAGGAGACGGGGGCGGCAACCGGGTGGCCGGCGCCGACGGCCACATCACCTTCCTGCAGGACTACAACGTCGATTTCTACTACGCCGCCTCGCGCTCCTCGAGGCTCCTGACCGACGGGACGCTGCGGGACGAGGAGCTCCTGTCGGGCTCCTCCTGGAGGCTGCGCGCCGGCCGCGACGGCGACATCTGGACCTACGTGGTGCGCCAGCAGCGGATCGATCCCGGCTTCGATCCGCAGATTGGCTTCGTGCAGCGCCCCGATTCGATCCTCAGCGAGGGAGTATTCGCCTGGCGGCCGCGCCCCAAGGAGTCGCCCGTACGGCAAATCACCCTCCTCTACAACCCGCTCTACATCACCGACCACACCGGGGAGCTGCAGACGCGCACCAATTTCTTCCTGAGCGAGGTGAACCTCCAAAGCGGCGATTTCCTGGGCGTCACCTACGAGGAGCCCTTCGAAAGGCTCACCGCGGATTTCGAGATCTTCCCCGGCGTGGTGATCCCGCCGGGGGACTATCCGATGCGGCAGGGATCCTTCTATGTCAACACCTTCCAGGGGCGGCGCGTCATCTCCAACCTCAACGCGACTTCCGGCAGCTTCTACGGCGGCCACAAGCTGACGCTGGTGGAGGACCTGACCGCCAAGATGAGCCCGCACTTCTCCATCCAGACGCGCTATGAGTGGGACCACGTCGGCCTGCCCTACGGCGATTTCGACGTCAACCTCTGGGTGACGCGCTTCAACGTTTCCATCAACCCGAAGCTCTTCGGGTCGGCCCTGGTGCAGGTGAACGACATCGACGACGACATCGATCTCAATTTGAGGGTCGACTGGATCCACCATCCCGGCGCCGACCTGTTCTTCGTCTACAACGAGTCGCGCAACCTGCGCACCAAGCCGACCGATCCCCCCTACAACGAGCGGAATTCGACGCTCAAGCTCACCTACCTTTTCAGCTTCTGAGGGGATACGGGCAAGGTCCTGGACGGACAGGATCGAGGGATCGTCTCAGGGAGATTCGGACTTGCGTCGTCCCAGCGATCGCAGGTAGGCGATCAGATCCCACACCTCGTGCTCGGTGAGTCGCTGCGGGTACATGGCGGTGCCGGGCACGCCCGACTGGATCGCGGTGTACCAGTCTTGCGAAGTGCGGTCCTTCATCGCCTCATAGTCGGCAAAGCGGGTCGGCGGAGGGATCATGGCGGGTGCCGCGGGACCGTCGCCCGCGCCGAGCGTCCCATGGCAGGACCAGCAGCGCTTGTCGTACAGCTCCTTGCCGCTGCGCGGATCCCCCTCGCGCCCCCCTTCGGGGGCCGCCGGGTCTTCGGAGTAGCGGGTCAGGCTCCTGAGGTAGGCGATCAGATCGAACTTCTCCTTCTCGGAGAGCTTCTGCGGCGCCATCGCC
>DASTZC010000060.1 GCA_035764505.1 Candidatus Polarisedimenticolia bacterium | reverse complement strand
CACAACCGCGATGCCTCGAATTGGACTTCGAGAGGCGGCCACTATGGGCACAGCCAGGTTCCTGAGAATACCCACTGGGATCCTGGCTATACCCAAGCCGAGCTGGCCATCGTCACTCCCGAGGCCATTCTCGAGGCCCCGCGGGAGCTCACCCGCACTGTGCTTGATTCGATCCAGGAATCCGTTCCGCGTCCGACCGGAGACCCGGAGCAGATTGCGCGTCGCCTGCTCGCGGATGCCCTCGAGCAGCTTCACGCCCGCTCGAGCAATGGTCGCTCCCGTGTCCGTATCAGCGTCGCCACCGGGGCGACCCGGATTGAGATTGACGTCGATCTCGGCACACCCGCTGGAGCAGCAAGCGTCGGGAAGCGGCCCCACCGAAGGAAACCCACCTCAACGTCCTGAGAAGGCCAGGTCGGACCAGAGGACTCTCCCCTGGCCCGACCCGCATCCTGATTCAGGGCTTGCCGGCCACGACATGGGCGATGTCGCTGCCGGTGATCAGGAAATCGATGGCGCCATCGCCATTGATGTCCCCTACCGGGAGCGCGTCGAAGCCCAGGGTGGCGCCTGATACGTTGCCGGTCATGGTGCGCAGGGTCATGCCGGTCTTGCCCGAGTAGAGATAGACCTTGCCTCCCGTCGGCGCGCCGGCGCTGCTGGTGTAGCCGGCCAGGATGAAATCGGCTGCGCCGTCGCCATTGAGATCGCCGCAGGCCCGCCCGATCCCGAATCCATCGCCGGCATTCTCGCCATTGAAAACTCTGAGCTTGTCCTGGTTGGCGCCGGAGAAGACATAAGCACGCCCGGTGTTGGGACCGAGGCGGTCATCGGCGAAATCGGCCACCAGGATGTCCAGCACTCCGTCGCGGTCGACGTCGCCGGCGTTGTGCACGAAGAAGTTGCCGAAATCGACCGCCGTGGCGGCGGGCTTCAGGGTTCGCAGGTAGGCGCCGGTGGTGCCGCGCAAGACGAACGCCTCGCCGGCATTTTTCGGACCCGAGCCCCTGCCACCGACCGCCACGTCCACCAGGCCGTCGCCATCCAGATCGCCCACGCCGGAGACCGCCGAGCCGAGCTGCGTCTGGATCGCCTGGCCGTCCTGCGTCCAGAGGGCCGAGCCGTCACGGCCGGAGATGAGATGCACCCGACCGGTGAACTGGCCGGTCACGGAGGAGAAGGGAGCCCCGGCGATGATGTCGGGAGTGCCGTCGCCGTTCACGTCACCCGCGGCATTGATGTCATAGCCGAAGAAAGAGAGGTGGCCGCCGCGGCGAATGTCGAAGATCACCGTGTGGTCGCTGCCGGAGAGGACCAGGAGCCGGCCGATCTGGGGTACCGGACCGCCGGGCGTGCCCGGACCGCTCACTGCGTAATCGGGCACTCCATCCCCGTTGATGTCCCCCACTCCGGCCACGCCGAACCCGAGGCGCTGGAAAGGACCGCCCGTGATCGTATTCAGCAGGGCGCCATCCCTTCCGGAATAGACATAGGCCCGTCCGGCCAGGTTTCCACCGGCGGCGTTCCGTGGCGCGCCGATCAGAATCTCCGAGGCGCCGTCGCCGTTCAGGTCGCCGATGACCGCGCCGACGAAGCCGAACTGGTTCCCCGCCGCTTCCGCGTGCAGGGTGTAGACCACACTCACATCAGGCTCCACGAACTGGGCATGGACGGGGGCCAGCTCCGCCGAAAGTGCCGCGAGACCGCCGGCCAGGCAGAGGGACGGTACCGCTCGTAACGCACATCGCAACATGCCAACCTCCTCGAGAAAGGGTTTGGGGGGAACGACGTGCGGAAGGTACGAAGAGCGAGGCTGATACACCATGAAAGGGAGATGAGACGAGGATGGGATGGAGATGATAAGCCCGGGAGGCGCTATCGACTCGCGGAGGGATCCGAAAGGAAGCTCATCTTTGCCATGAGGTTGCGGAAAGAGGGGTCGCTCCGAAGGGGGTCGAAGCGGGGGTCGACGGGGAGGAAGGGCAGAATCCATCCGGAGCGCTGCTCGAAGGCGGCTTCGAGCTCGGTCATCGCCTTGTCGCGCTCGCCAAGCGCCAGATAGGCGAGCGCCCGGTCGCTCGCCGCCGGCGGCATGTTCCTGCGCTCCCCTTCCGCCCGCTGCAGCTCCCATTTCCAGAAGGCGTCGAGCGTCTCGCGCGGCGTGAGCGGCTCGAGCTGGCGCAGGCGCATCTCGCCGACGCCCCGCAGCCGCATCTCGACCAGCGCCTGGGCCGCGGCGGAATCGAGGCGCCCGAGCTGGCTCTCGGAGACGACGACGCAGCGGGAGGCCCAGTAGTCGCCGGGGCTGATGCGGAGGGCATGGCGGGCAGCCTCGGTGGCCTCAGGATAGCGGCGGGCGAAATAGGAATACCACCCGACATCCGAGTTCACCATCGGCGAGATCGGATCCAGCTCGAGCGCCTTGTGCACCTGCGCCAGGGCCTCGTCGTGCCGCCCATGAATGGAGAAGTAGGCCGCGAAGGCATGGTGCGCTTCGGCGAAATCGGGTTGGATCTCGAGCGCCCTCTCGAACTCGCGGCGCGCCTCCTCCGGCTTCAGATCGAAATAGAAAAGGAGGTTCGCGAGAAGAAGATGGGCTTGAGGATCGGAATCATCCAGAGCAAGGGCTTTGGAGAGCCACTCTTTCGCCTGCGGAACGACCTCCCGGCGCGGCCGGGGGCGTCTCAGGGCGGCCTGAGCCATCCCGAAGTAGGCCGGCGCGAAGGCAGAGTCCGCCCGGATCGATTCCTGGAATGCGGTCTCCGCCCGGACCTGGGAGTCCGGCAAGGGGGCGGCGAGGGCCGCCCGTCCACGTAGATGAGCTTCGTAGGCATGGCTGGAGGTGGAGGCGGCCTGAAGAGGCTCGGCTTGCCGCGGAAGCAGGCGTAGTGCGAGAGCCTGCGCGATGCTCTCGCCGAGACGGTGGCGAAGCTTCAGGAGCTCGGGCAGCGTCCGATCGTAGCGTCCGGCCCAGAGCTGCATGCCATCGTAAGTTCTCTTGAGCCGCGCCGTGACGCGGATGACGTCTCCGGATTGCCGGACCGTTCCCTCCAGGAGGTAATCCGCGCCGAGCGTCTTGCGAACCTCCTCGCGGCTCGGGCTTTGACCCCGGTAGGTCATGGCGGAGGTTCGGGCGATCACGCCAAGACCCCCGGAGTAACGGCGCCCCAGCTCGGTGATCAGATCTTCGGTGAGGGCATCCTCAGGAAAACCATCGTGCGGCGCGGGCCCGACATCCTTGAAAGGCAGTACGGCCAGGGTCGGCTTGCCCAGCCGCGGAATGGTGCGGGAGGCGAGCTGCCGGGCACTCACCGAAATCAGAAAGACACCGGCAAGGATCGATGCGGCGAGCCAGTAGGCGCGCCGTCGCGGCCTGGAGGCTGGTGCCTCGTGCCGTGCCGGCGGAATGGCCGGAAGCTCGTGGGAAACTTGCGGCGGATCGACCGGCTCGAGCGTGGCGAGGAAGCAGTAGCCCTGCCGCGGGACGGTCTTGATGAACCGGGGCGAGTCGGCGTCGTCTCCCAGGGCGGTCCGGATCTGCCGGATGCAGTGGTTGATTCCCTGCTCGAAGTCGACGAAGGTCTGCTCGCCCCACAGCTCGGCCTGGATTTCCTCGCGGGTAACAAGGTCGCCGGCGCGGGACACGAGCAGGGCCAGCAGGCGGGCCGGCTGGGCATTGAGATGCACCAGGCCATGGCCGTTCTTCAGGCTTTTCGCCTCGAGGTCCAGCTCGAAGTCCCCGAAGCGCACCCTTCTGCAAGTACCGCAATTCATGGGCTCAGGCGCCTCGCGACGCCCTCCAGGGTTTTTTTAGCGGCCGGGTCGTCGGAAAGTTACGCTGAAACTCCCGCCCCGCCAGCGAATCCGCCCGTCAGCCCCCGGATTCTGCTGCACCAGCGTCGCAGGGGAAAAAGCAGGGACCTTCTGTCCCCGGACCGTGCTAGATTTGGCGAATCGAAACTCCGATAGGCCACCTTTCCTGGAATTTCCGCGAGGCCGGCGCGAGGCCATACATCAGAATCGCGCGGGAGGTCCCCATGCGAAGGCGTTGGTTGCTTGCCACTCTCCTCCTCGTGTCGGTGTCGGCCGTCCTTTTGGCTGCACCTGCGCCGCCTCCCGGCGCCGCGCGGGCAGCGGCGCCTGCCTCAGCCAAATCATCCCCCGCTCCCTCCTCGTCGACTGCGCCGCTTCCCGGGGGTGTCCAAAAGGTGGCCTCCGTGGAAGGGATCACCGAGTACCGTCTCGCCAACGGGCTCCGGATCCTGCTGTTCCCCGATCCGTCGAAGCAGACGACCACGGTGAACATCACCTACCTGGTCGGATCGCGGCACGAGGGGTATGGCGAGACGGGAATGGCGCACCTTCTCGAGCACATGGTCTTCAAGGGGACGCCGAATCACAAGGACATTCCTCAGGAGCTGACGGCCCACGGCTCTCGCTCCAACGGAACGACGGATTACGACCGGACGAACTACTTCGAGACCGTCACGGCTACCGCGGAAGCTCTGGACTGGGCGCTCGACCTGGAATCCGACCGCATGGTCAACTCCAACATGGCGAAGAAAGACCTGGACTCCGAGTTCTCGGTCGTGCGCAACGAATTCGAAATAGGCGAGAACTACCCCCAGGGCGTCCTCATGGAACGAGTCATGTCGGCCGCGTATCTCTGGCACAACTATGGCAAGTCGACGATCGGCTCGCGGGTGGACATCGAGCGGGTTCCCATCGAGAGGCTCCGGGCCTTCTACAAGACCTGGTACCAGCCCGACAATGCCGTCCTGGTCGTCGCCGGGAAGATCGACGAGGCCGGGACGCTCGCGAAGATCGCCAGGAAGTTCGGGAAGATCCCGAAGCCGTCCCGGACCCTTCCCGCGACTTATACGGTCGAGCCGGCCCAGGATGGCCCCAGGAGCGTGACGCTGCGCCGCGTCGGAGACTCGCAGATGGCCGCGGCCGCCTATCACATTCCTGCCGGCCCTCATCCCGATTTCGCGGCAATATCCCTTCTGAGATTCATCCTCACCGACGCGCCTTCCGGTCGGCTTTACAAGGCCCTGGTCGAGACCAAGAAAGCCGCGTCGGTGTTCGGCCGCGCGCAAGCTCTCCACGACCCGGGAATGCTCCTGGTCGGCGCAACGGTCCGGACCGAGAGCTCGCTCGAAGAAGCCCGAGACCTCCTCGTCCGCGTGACCGAAGAAGCAGCGACCAACGCGCCGACGGCGGAAGAGGTCGATCGCGCACGCGACAACTGGCTCAAGAACTGGGAGTCAACCCTTCGTGACTCCGAGTTCGTGGCCATCCGGCTCTCCGAGTGGGCGGCCCAGGGGGATTGGAGGCTGATGTTCCTCAACCGCGACCGCATCAAGGCGGTCTCTCCCGACGACGTGGCGCGTGTCGCCAAGGCCTACCTGACGCCCGAGAACCGCACGGTCGGTCTCTACATGCCCACCAACGCTTCGCAGAGAGCCGACATCCCCGCGGCGCCCGACGTAGGAGAGCTGGTGCGGAGCTACAAGGGTGGAGAAGCGCTGGCGCTGGGTGAGGCGTTCGATTCTTCGCCCGCGGCGATCGAGGCACGGCTGATTCGCGCGACCCTTCCACCCGGGATCAAGCTCGTCATGCTGCCCAAGAAAACCCGCGGCGCCACCGTTCAGGTGGTAATGAACATGAACCTTGGTGATGAGAAGAGCCTGCAAGGACGCGCGACGGCAGCAAGCTTCGCGGGGGCCATGCTGATGCGCGGCACAACGAAGCATACGCGCCAGCAGATCAAGGACGAGACCGCCCGTCTCAAGGCACAGGTTTTCGCCTACGGTTATGCCGCCGGGGCTTACGGGGGGGTGGAAGTCTCACGAGACAATCTTCCGGCCGCACTGCGGCTGATGGCCGAGATCCTGCGCGAGCCATCCTTCCCTGCTTCGGAGCTGGAGCTTCTTCGCCAGGAGAGGCTCGTACAGCTCGAGGCTTCCAAGAGCGATCCGGGGCAGAAAGCCTCCACCAGGCTCCAGAAGCATCTGAACCCCTGGCCGAAGCAAGACCCGAGGTACGAGCAGAGCCCGGAGGAGTCGATCGAGGCGGCCCAGGCGGTCAAGCTCGACGAGGTGAAAAAGTTTCATGCGGAGTTCTACGGTGCCTCATCCGCCCAGATCGCCGTCGTCGGGGATTTCGACCCCGACGAGATCAAGGCGCTCCTCACCGAGCTGTTCTCGGGCTGGAAGAACGCCCAGCCTTACGCTCGTCTCGTCGGCGTCTATCAGGATCGTCCGGCGATTCACGAGTCGATCGAGGCTCCCGACAAGGAGAGTGCCGAGTTTGTGGCGGGACTCCGGATCGACATGCGCGACGATGCCCCTGAATTTCCTGCCATGGTCCTCGGAGACTTCATGACCGGCGGCGGGTTCCTCAATTCGAGGCTCGCCGAGCGTCTTCGCCAGAAAGATGGGATCTCCTACGGCGCCGGCTCGTACTTCTATGCAAGCCCCTTGGACCGGGACGCCTATTTCGGCTCCAGTGCAATTTACGCGCCGCAGAATGCCGAGCGCCTCATGACGGGGTACAACGAGGAGATCGCAAAGATCCTTGACAAGGGCTTCACACCCGAGGAGATCGCCGAGGCGAAGAAGGGATGGCTGCAAGAGCAGACAGTATCCCGGGCAAATGATCGCCAGCTGGCGAGCACGCTCGCCGGCAACGAATACATCGGCCGGACGATGGCCTGGGACGAGACGGTGGAGAAGAAGGTGCAGGCACTGACGAGCGCCGAGATCCTGGCGGCGATGAAGAAGTTCATCGACCCGGCGAAGATCTCGACGGTGATTTCCGGCGACTTCGCAAAGGCCAAGCAGAGCGGCAAACCCTGATTACCGCGTTCCCTTGTTCCTCACCACGGCCGTCGTGCAGGCCTGAAAGAGGGTTCCATCCCTCTTGCCGGAGATACAGATCGTGGCCGCGGAACCGTCCGGGAGGGCCGAGAGGCGCGCGGACAGGTCCTGCAATTTCCGCCGCTGCAGGCGTCGCGCCGACCCGCGGTCTACGTTGTTCTACTGATGTCAAAATGTTGTCTCGAATGCTTGTCGTGTAAAGCTGTCCCGCCCGTGCTCTGACGGCTCCAATACCCCTTTCCTGCAACAACTTCCTCCGGTTGATCCCACTCGCCGGCCGCCTATATTTGCCAGTGTGCCTTGTGCGGTTTTCGAGCCTGGTCGCCGGCTCGTTACTCGAAACGTTTCTTGTCCCGGGAAAGGCTCCATTCGTGATCTCATGCCGCCGGAGCGTGCAGATCGGCTCCCTGCTCCTGGCACTGGCCGCGGCGTCCGCCTGCGTCAAGCCGATTCAGAGAGCCACTCTGACTCTCGAGCAGCATAGTCTGCGGATGCAGCTGCACGTCGGGAAGGATGGCACCATTCAGCTGGCGGAGCAGCCGCCGCTGACCGGCCGGGTCGACATCTCCCCAATCCTGCAAGCCGAGGGAATTCCCCTGGCCAAGAGGCCCGCAACGGTCCAGGGAATGATTCATTACGGCAGGCTCTACCTGGTCGCCGATGGCTTCCATGCCATCTGGGAGATCACCCCCCGGCCGGGCAGCACCATGGCGCAGTATCGCGCGGTGCCCATCTCGAAGGGCCAGACCCGGCCGGCCCTGCGCAACGTCCGTCTCTCCCGCTACGGCTCCGCGGGCTCCTCCTGCCTCCGGATCGATCGGGCCGAGGCAGAACCCGTCTTCCTCACGGCCCGGGGGACGCTGGCCCATGACTGTCCGTAGCACCTTCCGCTTCCTCGTCCTCGCCCTCATCGCCGGATCGCTGATTCACGCCGGCGAGATGGAGACCGACCCGCACCAGCTCTATGCGCAGGCCAAGGGCCAGATGCGCAAAGGAGACCTGGCGGAGGCGTCCGCCAGCCTGGCGAAGCTTCGGTCTCTCATCTCGCGCAACCCCAAATGGGACCCCGACGGGGCCTTCGCGAAAGAACTGATCCCTTCGTTTTCGACACGCCTCGAGCGCCTGCAAAAGGTGGCCGCCGACCTCGACGACTTCAGCGATCGGGCGCTGCAGGATCTGCAGCTCCCGCGACCCGCGAAGGATTTCCCGACCATCGACCAGTACACCCAATGGGCGACGACCACCATCCAGAAGCTGCGCGGCGAGCGCGACGGGATCGTGGAGGCCGGCCTCAAGGATTCGGAAGACAGGGCTTGCATCACGCAGACGGCCAGCTACGCGCGCACCGAGCAGCTGCTGCAGACCGATCTGCTCAAGAAGGCCTCGGACGCTTCGGGCAGCGAGGTGCTCGGGGTGCTTTCGGGCGACGCCGAGACGGAGACGGTGCTGGTCCGCTTCCGGCAGCTCAAGGTGGAACTGCTGAAGGTAATGGCGGAGCGCGACGCGTTGAGCGGCAATCTGCGCAAGTCGCGCGAGGACGAGTCGGCGCTGCAGCGGGCGCTGGCCGTCATCGTGGCCGAGGACGGCAACGGCAAGGTGATCGGGCGCGATGCCCGGACGGCGGAGGTCGGAGAGAGCTTCGCGCGCTTCCTGGAGCGCCGGATCGAGGCGGCCTTCGAGCGCGGGTCGCAGACCACGGTCGAGCGGGACGCATGGCTGGCGGATGTGGAGCGCTACCGCCGGATCAACCGGGCGCTGGTCGATGCCGGAATCGGCAAGGACCAGAAGATCCGGCTGGCCACTCTCGAGAAGTCCATCGAGAAGACTCCCGTCCACAAAGGGCCCGGCCGGCCGACGCCGCTGCTGGGCGCCCTTGGGAACCTGCTGCTGGCGCTCCTGGTCATGATCGCGGCGCTGACATGCTGGCTGGCGTTCGTACGCGGGCGGGCGTTAAAGGCGATGCGCCTCGTCAGCGCCCGGGGTGGCGCGCGTCCGACGGGAGCGCCCGAGGCGACGGAGAGGCACCATGACGCAGCCTGAAGCCTCCGCATCCGACGCCCGCTCCCGGTTCGCCTTCCTGACTTCCATCGCCCGCACCCGAAAGCTCCAATACGGCCTGCTGGGCTTCGGGATCGGCCTGATGCTGACCTGGGTCGGTTACCTGGTCGATTACCACGCCCTCTATCACGACTATCCTTCCACCCTCAGCCTGGCGGTAATCCGCGGCCTGCACGAGGTCACGCCGGTCCACTACTTCACCGACGGCTTCGCATTGATTCTGGCCCTGGTCGGCGCCATCGCAGGGGCCCTGCAGGATCGGCTGCGCTACCACTCGAGCCATCTCGAAGACCTGGTGGGGCACCGCACCGAGTCGCTGCGCCTGAGCGAGGAGCGCTACGCCCTGGCGGCGCGTGGCTCCAATGACGGACTGTGGGACTGGGACCTCGAGCACAACCGAATCCACTATTCGGCGCGCTGGCTGCAGACGCTCGGCCTGTCGGAAAGGACGGTCGGCGAAAGCCCCGAGGATTGGCTCGGCCGGGTTCATCCGGAGGACCGCGCCGGATTGGAGGCGCGGATCGCCAGCCACCTCGCCGGGACCCAGGGCCACCTGGTGGCGGAGTACCGCATGAGGCATGCCGACGGGTCGTACCGCTGGATGATGGCCCGCGGCATGGCCGTGCGGCATCCCGGCGCCGGCCGGCCGCACCGCCTGGCGGGCTCGCAGGCCGACGTGGACGAGCGCAAGAGGATGGAGGAGCAGCTCATCCACCTGGCGGTGCACGACCCCTTGACGTCGCTCCCCAACCGCAGCCTCTTCCTCGACCGCCTGACCCGCGCCTTCCAGCGCGCCGCCAAGCGCGGACGGCGCGAGAGCCTGGCAGTCATCTTCCTCGACGTCGACCAATTCAAGAACATCAACGACTCGCTGGGACACCAGACGGGCGACGCGGTCCTGGTCCAGGTGGCTGAGCGCTTCCGGGCGGTGCTGCAGGAAGTCTCCGACGAGCTGCGGCGGGAGATTCATGAGACCGAGGAAGGCTTTACGCGCGCCTCGGCCGAATGGACCGTGTCGCGCATCGGAGGCGACGAGTTCACGGTGCTGCTCGACGACATCCGCTCGCTGCACGACGCGATGCGCGTGGTGCGGCGCCTGGAAGACGCCGTGCGTACGCCGCTGGCATCGAACGGCCGCGAGCTGCAGGTCACGCTGAGCACCGGGGTGGTGCTGGGGCCGGCGGGCTACCGGCGCCCCGAGGACCTGCTGCGCGACGCGGACACGGCGATGTACCTTGCCAAATCCCACGGCCGCGGCAAGTGCGAGATCTTCGATGAGAAGATGATGGCCACCGCGCAGGAGCAGTTCCGGCTGGAAAACGATCTGCAGATGGCGCAGGCCCAGGGGCAGTTCCGCGTCGTCTTCCAGCCGATCGTGGAGCTGGGGACGGAGCACCTGCGGGGGTTCGAGGCGCTGCTGCGCTGGCATCACCCGGAGCGGGGACTGATTCCGCCGCAGCGCTTCATCCCGCTGGCCGAGGAGACCGGCATCATCCTCCCCCTGGGGGCCTGGGTCCTGAAAGAGGCTTGCCGGAATCTGCGTGCCTGGCAGGACAGCGACCCGAAATGGGACGGGCTGTTCGTGACGGTCAACCTGTCGTTACGGCAGATCTACCACCCGGGGCTGGAGGAATTGATCTCCAGGGCGATACAGGAATCCTCGCTGGATCCGTCGCTGCTGCACCTTGAGATTACCGAGAACCAGCTGATCGAGCACCCCAAGGAGGTCACCAGCATCCTGACGCGCTTGAGGCGGCGCGGCTTCCGGGTCGCCATCGACGATTTCGGGACGGGCTATTCGTCGCTGTCGGTGCTGCAGAGTCTGCCGGTGGACGTGCTCAAGATGGACAAGCTGTTCGTCGCGAAGATGAACGCCAGCGAGAAGGCGCGGAAAATCGTCGCCAGCATCGTCGGCCTGGGAGCGGCCCTGGATCACGACGTCATTGCGGAGGGGATCGAGAACGAGAGACAGCTGCGCGAGCTGCGCACCCTGCGCTGCCCTCTCGGGCAGGGGAATTTCTTCTCGGAGCCGATCTCACCGGAGGACGTAAGGAAGGTAATCCTCCCCTCCTTCAAGCCCAGCATCATGGACCGCCGCGAGCGCGCCTCCGGCGGCGGCCGCTAGCCATAGATCCAATGCTTCGCCGGATTGTCACGCTGGCGTGATTTCAGCGCGGGTATCCCGTCTACTTCAGACTCACGACGTAGATGCCGATGGTCTCCCCGCTTTCGCGGTTGAAGACGATTTTCGTGCCGTCGCGCGAAACGCTGGCCCGGGCGTCAAGGAAGGGGGGCTTGGGATCGGTGAGCTGGCGGGCATGCGAGCCGTCCGCATCCATCATGAACAGCGCGAAGGGACCGTTGCGCCGTGAGGAGAAGACGATGCGGCCGTCCGGGGTCCAGGTCGGCCATCCGTCCATGGGCCCATCGTTGGTGACGTTGCGAGGGTTGGAGCCGTCGCGGTCGCGCATCATGACGTCGTCGACGCCGGCCGCGAGATTGGCCAGGTAGAGGATCCGGTCGCCTTTCGGCGAGACGCGCGCGCAGGTGTCTTCATCGGGCGAGGTGGCAAGCCGCCGCAGGCCCGACCCATCGGAATTGATCTCGTAGATCTGCAGGTGGCCTCCGTCACGGCCCGAGTTGAACAGGATCTTTTTCCCATCCGGCGCCCAGTAGGGATGGATGTCATCGCCCGCGGCGTTCGACAGGTTCCTGGCGCCGCTGCCATCGGAGCGCATCACGTAGACATCCTCGTTGCCGCCCCGGTCCGAAACGAAAGCGATTTGGGAGTTGTCCGGCGACCAATCGGGGAAGTTGTTGTTGGCCTCGTCTTTCGTAATCTGGATTTCATTGGAAAGGTCGGCGTTCATCACGTAGATCTGCCACTTCCCCGTCCGGTTCGACTGGTAGAGGATGCGCTTGCCATCCTTCGACCAGCGCGGATAGGCGTTCTTCACGCCGTCCTTCCAGAGGAGCTTCTGCGGCTCCTTGAAAGCCGGAGCCGCTGGCGACGCGCCGACGCTGGCCAGCGCCAGTCCCGACGCCGTGACCGCGAGCAGACCCATGCCCGTTACAGCCTTGCCGATTCCCCGCATCGGATTCTCCCTGGTAGGCGAGCCGCTCCTTCCCCCAGGCTTCTAGAACGAATCAAGCCGGAAGAAGTTTCGAGCCGGCCCCACCTTTATGCCATTTCGCCAAGACTGGTTCGCGATTGGAATGCTGAGCCGGCATTTCGGGTGCCGCACCTGGTGTTTTGCCTTGACGCTCCGGATGGATGGGCGTAATAGAGGCACGCTCGACTCGAATCTCACACATCAAGAATCCCTCCAGCGGCCGGACTGCCGGCACGGGAAAGGAGGTGGACACCGCAGCCGGAGGGGTCCCGGGAAACGTTGTTGAGATAACTCATTCCATGGGAGTGCGGTTAAATGAAGAGCCCATCCAAAACGTGGAAGATTGCGTTTCTGGTGATTGCTGCCTTGGCGGTCGTGATCGCCATTTCGGCGGTGCCTTCCTCCGCCGGAAACGGGCGTGCCTATCCTGAGTTGCCCTCGGCCGTGTCCACCGAGGGGCCGACACAGGATGATGCCCGTGCGATGCAGGCGGATCTGACTCGCCGGCTCTCAGGCGAGCTGCCTCCGTCCGCCCTCGAATCCGCGATCAAGATTCAGATTCCCGCCGAAGAGATCGGTCTCGTGGATAACGGCAAGGACACGCCCCTCAAGATCGGTGTCGTGAAGCCCCTGACTCCTGGAGTCGAGGTTTCGGGCCTCTCCCGCGGACAGGACAACCAGCCTCGCCAGGGTCCCAGCGCCCCCGCCACGCCCACCGCTGACGGCGGGTTCACCTGGGCGGTCGCGATTCGCTCCGAAGAAGCCGGAGCGATCCGCGTGCATGTGGAGGGAATGTCGCTGCCCCGCAATGCGGAGATGTACTTCTACGCTCTGGACGGACAGGCCTATGGACCTTATAAGAGTTCCGGGCCCAACGGCACGGGTGAGTTCTGGACGTCGACGGTGTTCGGCACGGAAGGTGTCCTGCAGGTCCGCCTGTCAGCTCCTGTAACCGCCGCCGACCTTGCCGCCGTGGCTTTCAAGGCAACCGAGGCCGGGTTCATCACCCGCAAGGGCGCCGGCCAGATCATCCCGACACCGGACGCTCCTCCTCCTCCGGGAATCTGCGGCAACGCCACCTGCATCGTGGACGCGAACTGCTACGCCAACGCCAACGGCATCAAGGACGCCATCGCCAAGATGGAGTGGATCCAGGGCGCCTTCATCTACACCTGTACGGGCGGCCTGCTCAACGACTCGAATCCCTCATCCGACAGTTTCTTCCTGACGGCGAACCACTGTCTCAGCAAGAACAACACCGCGGCGAACGTCAACTTCTACTGGCGCTTCCGCACCAACACCTGCAACGGCACCTGCCCGAGCAACAACGGCTGGCCTTACCAGTCGTCGGGCTCGTCGATTGCTGCCACCAATCGGAAGGGGGATTTCACTCTGCTTCGTCTGAGCTCAGCTCAAGCCCCGCCTTCAGGCTCGGTTTACCTGGGCTGGACCTCCGCCCCGGTGGCCAACAGCAACGGCACAGCCATGCGCCGGGTCAGCAATCCGCAGTTCGGCACGCAGGTCTACTCCGAGCACAGCGTCGACACCGGCGCTCCGACCTGCTCCGGATGGCCGCGCGGCGAGCGCATCTACAGCCGCGACACCCTGGGCGGGATCGACGGAGGCAGCAGCGGCTCGCCCATCACCAACACCTCCAACCAGGTGGTGGGACAGCTCAGCGGCACCTGCGGTAGCAGCCCCAGCAGCACCTGCAGCAGCGGCCCGGGCGGAGCCAACGCCACGGTAGACGGCGCTTTCGCCTTCTACTTCGCGACGGTTCAGCCCATCCTCGCTCCTTAGCAATCAGAGAGGGGCGTCCGGGACTCGGTCCCTCGGGTCCCGGACGCCAGGCTTTTACCCTGCCGCTGTCCGTACCATCAACCCAGCCCTCGAGTTGACCCGAAAACCGCCGCTCCGGCTCGAGCCGGCTCGCGCTCGGTGTCGGCGCGGGGGCGCGCGATGTGACTTCCTTTGCTAAGGGCAGGCCAGGCTGGCGGTGCGGGGGTAGGTGAGCTGATCGGTCGCTTCGCCCAGGGAGCCGACCGTCGTCCCTTTCTGCGCGGCCACCAGGTAGAAGTAGGCGCCGGCGCCCGGGACGAGCGTGGCGTTCGTGCCGGTCAGTCCGCACAGGACGGGGGCGGTGTTCGACGAGGTCACTCCGGTATTGGCCAGGCTGGAGATGAAGCCCTGCAGGAGGCGGTAGCTGTCGGCTTGTATGCCGAGGTTCTCCCAGCTGAAGCTGATCTCCCCGGTGCCGAAGTTGTAGGTGAGCATCAGCGGCAGGCTCGACTCGGGGGCGCTGACCTCGGGCGGAGGCACGGTAGTCGAGCAGGTCGTGCAGGCCGGCGGCGTGGCGCGCGTCAGGTGCACCATCCAGGAATTGACCGTTCCCAGCGAACCGGGTCGATGCCCGCCAGTCGCGGTCACGAAGTTGTTCTTGTCGGTCACCCGTAGCGTCCAGGTCCCCGCCGGGTTCTGCCCCTTGAAGATATCGAGCGTGCCCGATTGCGGCAGGCGGGAAGCCGGATAGCTGGTGCTCATTGCCTGGCAAGGCAACGGATTCGAGTGGAGCGTGACGCCGGTGGTCGAAGGGGCGATGAGCGCAACGTCGTAGTTCTCGAACAGGAACGACTCATCCACGCTGGAAATGTTGAGATCGACCGAGACGCTGTCGAGGATTCCGGCGACCGCTCCAGGCGCGGTGAAGTTGCTGGGACTTGCCGGATCGTCGGTGACCTGGCCGGTGCTGCCGGCGATATTCTGCGTGGTCAGGGTCACCGCGCCCGCGTCGAAATGCACCGGGACCTGGAAGCTCCCCTGGGCCGTGGTGACGGTCAGCGTGAGATCGATGTCGGACCCGCAGGGAAGGGCGTCGGAGAGAGCGATTGACAGGGTGTCCCCCGCGTTGGGTCCGGCGGAGGCGCCCGCGGCGATGTTCGGGTAGGCGATACTCCCATCGAGGACGGTCACGTCGGGCGTCGATGGTCCCAGCGTAGCGGTGATGCCGGTCGCCGCGGCGCCGCCCGAGTTCACCAGGGGAAACGAGAAGGTCACCGTCTCTCCCGGATCGATCACGCCGTTGCTCCCTGCCCCAATCCCGCCGCAGGCGTCGGATTTCGTCATGGCTCCCGCCGCCAGGATCGGACCGCTGTAGACGGTGGCGTTGGTGACGACCAACGCGAAATCCTGATCCGTGGTGTCGGCATTTCCCGGGATTCCGTCGCCGGCAATCGCCGTGCCGCGCACCGTCAGGGTGTAGACGCCCGAGGGTGCCATCTGGATGATCTGCTCGACGTTGTTGATCGCGTCGGCGGGAGCACCCGCCACGCTGGCCCCGAAGGTCATGGCGTTGCCGCGGAACAGGTCCTTGCCATTTTGCAGCAGCTCGAGGTCGAGGTTGTTGACCAGCGACGGGCAGGAGCTCACCGCGCCGGGGGCGTCGGTCCAGACCAGTGTCGCCTTCAGGGGCTTCGACAGATCCGCCGGCGCCAGCATCAGCTGGTAGACGTCGCCGGTCGCCCCAAGGACGACACCCTGGTCGAGGTAGACGGCCGGCAGCCCGCTCGTCTTGCGGAAAAGCGGCGGCGCCGAGACGATGGTGGGTGATCCCGGCTCCAGGATGTTTCCCAGGTTCCAGCGTCCCCACCCCTCCTGGCGGTTGGGAATGGCGGCCGGCGTGTTGCCTCCCGACAGGTCGCGCGCACTGTTCAGGAGCAAAGCCTTCACCATCGCCGGGCTCGGAACGGCGGACGCTAACCCTTGCCACCATTCGACCAGAAGCGCCGCACCGCCGGCGGTCTGGGGCGTGGCGAAGGAAGTTCCGGCAGACAAGCTGTGGAGCCCATCGGCCAAGCCACTGCCGAAGCCGTTCACCGAGGCGGAAGCGATCGCGGAGAAGTTCTGCGCCGCCCCTCCGGGCGCCATGAAATCGGGCTTGATGCGGCCGTCGAAAGTCGGCCCCTGGCTGCTGAAGAAACTGCGATCCTCCGTGTTCGTCGCGCCCGACCCGGGACGATAGACCGAGCTGGAGCCGGTGGTCAGGATGTTCTTGGCGGCATGCGGTCGGGTCAGAGTGGCGGGATTATCAGTCCCGCCGTTCGGGGTCGTATTGCCTTCGTTCCCCGCGGAAAAGCAGGTGATCAGCGGCTGGTTCCCGGCAGTAGTCGAGTCACCGTCGCGCGCCAGGATGTCGAAGGTCCTCTCGTAGCTGGTGTAGGAAACATCCTCGACGATGTTCAGATCGGAGCTGTATCCCCCGGCGCCCCAGGAGTTGTTCTGGATCGTGCCGTGCGCGCCGTTGGGTCCCGTGTTGTTGAGGGTATCGCGGGCGCGCGTCGCGTCGTCATGGTTGCAGGCGCCGCTGGTCTTCAGATACGGGATGTTGATGAAGTTCACCGCCGGGGCGACTCCCAGACCGTAGCGGAAGCCGGTTCCGGCTTCGCCCGGGTGCGCGCAGCTGCCGCCCGCGGTGGCCGCCCCGAACTGGCCGTGCCCTTCCGAGCCGGTCGTGCCGCAGAGGAGATTCTCGTTTACCCTGCCGGTCGTGTGATTCGTCGGATCGAAGTTCATGACGCCGTTGTCGACGTAGCCGATGGTCACCCCGGAGCCGTCCAGCCCGCGCGCCGCCAGCCAGTCAGTGTAGGAATCCTCGCCCACCGCGGGACGGAAAGGCACGCCGTTGTTCAACTGCCCCGCCAGGATCTGCGTGGAGGATTCATCTTCCAGCCGCGGCTCGGGGGCTTCCTCCACGGCGTAGACTTCGGGCATGCGGGCCAGATCGGGAACGAGGCTCTCCGGCAGCACCACCGTGACCAGATCGTAGAAGTCGAAGGGGGAGCGGTTGAGGATGTCGCCGTGCATGCCGCGGATGCGGTTCACCGCGCCTTCCACGTCCATCGATTTGTAGATGAGGACATTCAGCCTTTCCGGCGTTTCGCGCAGCGCCGCGTCCCGGTGGCGCCGGGCAAGATCGGAGGAGAGCTTGAAAGCGGGATGGTAGGGACCGACCCACTCCACGAAAGGGAGCGCGGCAATCGCGGCCCGCCTCTCGGACGGAACCAGCGCCAGGTAGCTGAACGACGGGATGGGCGTGAGGACTTCAGCGCCCGCCACTTTCAGGCGGGACTGCCAATCCGGTGCCGGCGGCCCGATGAGACGGACCAGGAAGGCTTCCGCCCGGGCGCCACGGCTCTCCTTCCAGGTCAGATCGGCTGGAAGATTCCCGGGGCCGGCCGGCAGCGAGAAGCTGTACGGACCGATGCCAATCCGGTCGGCGCCTTCCAGGATGTCGATTTCGTAACCGGCGGCGCGCAGGGCCGACTCCTGCTCCCAGGTGAGCTGGACCAGGCTGAAGGGGCCGTAATCGTGGCGGAGCCTGGCGACGCTGTCCTGGAGCGACAGGCGAGCCCGACCCGGCTGGGGAGCGTTGGAAACGAGCCCGAAGCGCAGCGGCGGGTCCTGCACAGCAGCGGCACGGGTGGTTTCAAAGGAGAGAGCCGAGGCCAGGCACAGTGCCGCGCCGGCCGCCAAACGCAAAAAGCCCACACGTGGGCGTTCCTTCCTCTGGAAGAAGGGCATCCGCTTCATATACCGTCAAATCAAGAATTTGCAACCTGAAAGAAGCCCCGGCCGGAGGGGTATTTCGGTGCCATTTGGCACCAGACTACCGGGGCCGATCAGAGAGAAGCTTCCGGTCGACGGCCCGCGCGCGGGACGGGCAGGAAGGGCTTCTTGTCGAGGCTCTCCCGCACCTTGGCCAGGCAGGCCTGCAGGGCGTTCTCACGGTCCGCCCCGTACCCGACCGTCACGGCGGCGTGCAGGACCACCCGGTGAGAGTTCCGCAGGGCGGCGAGCGCCACCACGCGGTACCGGCAGGGATCCTGGGCCGACCGGGTGGTGCGCACGGAAACGAGGGTCTCTTCGTCGAGCTGGTAGAGTCCGGGAGCGACAGGATCGACTAGAAAATCCGCAGAGCTCATGGCCACCTTGTTGCCCCTACCGGGGGCTCATATCACCAGAAGCGTCGTCGTATGGCGGACGGCGGGAATCGACTGGATCTTCTTCATGATCATGTCGCGCAGACTGTTGATGTTGGTTCCCTCGACATAGACCACGACATCGTAGGGACCCATCACCGAGTGCGACAGCTTGACGCCCGGAAGATCGGACAGAGCGTCTTCCACCTGCTCGGACGTGCCGGACTTGACCTTGACCAGAACGAAAGCCTGGACAGGCATCCATCCCCCCGATTGGCGCCAAGTCTATCCCCGCGCGGCATGCCGGCGCAAGCAATGCCGCTTCAGGCGGGCACTCCGGAGAGTTTCTCCACGAGATCGAGGTAGGTGCGCAGGGCGCTCCCGCTCTCCACCATCTTCTTGCGGAACAGGTCGGAGATCTCCTTGCGGGTGATGGCGCCGGCATGGTAGCCGTCGTAGATCTGCTGACCCAGGAAATACCCCAGCTCGTGCACCAGCACGTTGCTGCGTTTCGGCCCGGAGCGGATGCCGCGCAAGAGCTCCCCCGGCACCTCTTCGTACTCCCCGTAGCGCGTCTCGAATTTCTTGTGCAGCAGGATGAAGTCGATGATCTCGCGGAACTCCTCGTAGCTGTAAGGGGTCTTGGCTTCAACCACCTCGGGATCCTTGCGATAGTACTGGTAGAACTCGGTCTCGAAGAAGTGGTTCCGGCCGGGGACAATCAGCTTCGACCCGAAGAACGCGAGCGCCTCCTCCACGACACGACCGTAGAAGAGATCGTGGGCCGGCAGCCGCGCGGGGGCCTCCTCGTACAGCTCACGCTTGAGGGCCAGGTTGACGAAGTGGGCCGCTTCCTCGCCGCCGTGCGCCAGATCGAACTGGCCGAGGAAGATGGCGTTCAGCCTCGGCACAAAGCAGGAGCCTTTCTTCTGGACGTGCGCCAGGATCGCCTCGCTCTCGTCCGAGCCGAGGTGGGCGGAGCGCAGAATCTTGCGGAAGACCGCCTCCTCGAGGGTGCCGTAGACCTCGGGATAGGCGTCCACCAGGTACTCGCTGCAGCGGCCTGAGTCCTTTCTCAGGCAGTGGGTGTACTTGTCGATGCGCAGGAAATCCAGAATCGTGTCGATGATGTTGTAGACGGTAGGGGTCAGGTCGACATCGGAGTCGTCCTCCTGCTCCCCTTTCCAGCGGTCCAGCACCTGGCGGTACGACTCGTATTTCTCGAGCGGGCTGGCGTTGAAGACGCAGTAGGCGTCGTCCGCCACCTGCACGACGTCGCGCCCGGGCTGTCCCTGCTCGGCCAGCTGCCAGTAGAGGTTCTCGAGGTTCTGCACGACGGTCAGCATCGAGGCGGTCCTGTGGCGCCGGCGCAGGGCGTGGCGCACCCTTCCTGGGAGGTGCTTGCGGCCGAGGTGGGATTCTCCGACGATGACCAGGAGGCGCGCGCCCGGGTTCTTCTCCGCCACCGTGGCGATGCGGGCGGCAGCGTAGGCATCGCGCTTGCGGATGTGACGGAAGCCGCTGCGCGGCTCGCAGTCGATGCCGTACACCGGCACCGAGCCGTCGCGCGCCGCCTGGAACAGGGGCCGGAAACCCTGCCAGTCGTAGCCCCATTCCAGGTCGTAGCGGATGCGGCGCAGGAACTCGTCCTCGGAGATCTCGCCCGACATGAAGCGGTCGAGAATGCGCTGCTGCCGGCCGTAGATCATCTCCAGGCAGAGGATGGTGCGGCCGCGGGAAGCGATCTCACTCAGCAGGCGCGCCTCGAACGCCTGGCAGGAAGGAAGCGCGTGGTAATCGCCGATGAAGACGATGTCGCTGTGGACACAGGCTCGCAGCAGGTCGTCATAGGAGCTGATCTCGCGGAACTGCTCGAAGTCCTGGTGGAATTCCTGGATGTACTTGCGCGCCGAGTTGGGGTCGACTCCGAAGATCTCCCGCTTCAACCGGGCGACGACCTGGCGCTGAAAGGCCACCTCTTCACGCAGGGCGGCGGAATCGCGGCGGGTCAGATGCCTCCTCCCCCGGAGAGGTCGTCATCGCGACCTTCTCTGGCCGCGTCCCGAAACTTGCGCACGGCGACCCCGAGGCTGCCGGCCAGCGCGGGAAGCCGGCCGGCACCGAACAGCAACAGGAAGATGAGAGCGATGAGAAGGATTTCGCCGATACCGAACGATCCCATGAGCAGTCTCCGAGGCCAGTCTAGGAACGCGACCATCGACTGTCAAACCGGAGGAACGCGGCTCAGCGAACGGGAGGCAGGATGCGCCGGCGATCGCCGTCGCGGCGCGTAACTCTCACCGTATCCAGGTATTCGAGAAGCGGGATGGCGTTCTTGCGGGTGGTCCCCGAAAGATCCTTGAAGGTCGCGATGTCCAGGAGATCGGACGTCTTGCCGTGCTCCCAAACCCTCGCCTTGAGGGCTTCCAGCGCCGCGGCGTGGAAGATCCGTCCTTCCTGCACGCGCACCAGCTTTCCCTGTTTGACCAGTAGAAAGAAAAGGTTCTCCGCCGTCTCGCGGCTCAGCGCCAGATCGGCCACGACCTGGGCCGGGTCGGGAGGATTCAATCCGGCATTTCGAAAGCTCTCCTCAATCCGCTCTGAAGCCGACACTTCCGCCTCCTTGAGGGTCACCTTGTGGCTGGCGGCCGCCACCAAGTCCCGATCCACGCGCAGGCGCCCGCGGCGCGCTCCTTCTTCCAGCAGCGCCCGGAACAGCTCCCCCGGAGCGCGCCGGAAGAAGCGGGAGCGGATTTCTTCCTTGGGAAGGCCGACCTGCAGCGGGTGCTCCCGGTGAAAGGCTTCCAGGGCACCGACAATCTCTCCAAGGAGCTCGTCGTGAAGGTCGGCGGCCAGGAAGCGGGGTGGCTCGGAAGAGACGCGGATGATTTCCCCGGATTTCAACGGACCGGCGAGGGACTCGAGGAGGAACTCGGCCGACCATCCGGTGCGGGCGCGCAGCTCGGTGAGATCCATCCCCTGTTTCCCCCCGCCACGGACCAGCTCTTTCAGCCGGATTCCTCCGTCGGGACTCTCCAGGCTCTGCAGCCGGCGGGCCAGGGTGGCGGCTTCCGGGGCACGCAGCTTGCGGGGCAGGTTGTCGAGAATCACCCCGCCGCCGAGCGTCGCCGCCGGGGAAGGACGGCGCAGGATGAAGCGATCTCCCGGAATAGCAACCGCCGGGCGGGAGAGGCGGATCTGGGCGAAGCCTGACTCCCCGGGCTCCAGGCGCTCTATCCCCGCCAGGCGGATCCTTCCCAGGGTCTCGAAAGAGAGATGGTGGAAGCGGACCGGCATCTGGTCTTCGATGCCCGCCTCGCTAGAGAGGGCCTCCACCTTCACGTCCAGCAGGCGCGATGGCCGCAGGACGTCGCGCGGCGCCAGCAGGTTTCCCCTCAGCACCGCGGCGGCTTCCAGACCTTGAAGGTTGACGGCGGTGCGCTGGCCCGCCGAGGCTTCGCGCCGTGCCTCGCCGAAGACCTCCAACCCTCGGACCTTGGCGCGCTGGCGCGTTGGAAGCACTTCGATCTCCTCCCCTGTCGTCACGCTTCCTGATATCAGCGTCCCGGTGACGACGGTGCCAAAGCCACGGATCGAGAAGGAGCGGTCCACCGGGAGCCGGAAGACGCGCCCCAAGGGGCGCCCCGGGACCGAGCCCGCCTCCGCGGCGAGCGCCTGCTTCAGCTCGTCGAGACCGGCGCCGGTTTTGGCGGAAACAGCCAGGATTGGAGCCTGCTCCAGGAAGGAGCCGGCGACGAACTCCCGCACCTCGAGGCGAACGATCTCCAGGATGTCGGTATCGACCAGATCGGATTTGGTGAGGACGATGACTCCTCGCGGGATGCCGAGCAGCCGGCAGATCTGGAAGTGCTCGCGCGTCTGCGGCTTGATCGACTCGTCGGCGGCGATCACCAGGAGAACCAGGTCGATTCCGCCCACGCCGGCCAGCATGTTGCGCACGAAGCGCTCGTGGCCGGGGACGTCCACGAAACCGGCCTGCGCGCCGCCGGGCAGCGCCAGCGAGGCGAAGCCCAGATCAATGGTGATGCCGCGCTCCTTCTCTTCCTTGAGTCGATCGGGATCGATGCCGGTGAGGGCGCGGACCAGGAGGGACTTGCCGTGGTCGATGTGGCCGGCGGTTCCGATGACGAGGCGGCGGGGCGCGTCCACGGCCGGCCTACTCCTTCAGCCGCTTCACCTTGCTCAGCTCTTCCTCGTAATACTTGCGGAAGAGGAGGTCCCATTCGGGGCTTCCCTCGGGGATGCCCCGCTTCTGGGACTCGATCTTGCGGCGGGCCGCATCCTCCATCGCGTCCTCCTGCTCCAGCTCCGTCTTGAGGAGCGTGACGATGCGCTGGCGCACCTCGTTCTCGTCCCCATGGTAGTCGACCCTGTCGTCTTCCAGCAGGGCGTCCAGCATCAGGTGGGAAAGGTGGACGATCTTCTCGTGGCTGAGCTTCATGGGACCTACAGGATGATGTGGCGCTCGCGCGCCAGCTTGGTCTTGATCTTGCGGAACATCTCCTGGTAGTTGATGTCGCCGCGCGAAATCTCCTCGGTGTACTTCTCCATGATCTCGCGCACCTCCAGGTTGAGGCGGTCCTCCACGGCCAGGTCCTCGGTGAAGACCCGTGAGAGGAGATCGATGATGCCCCCCGGCTCCTCCGTGGAGATTGTCCCCTCCTTCATGAGGGCATGGACGAGCCGCTGGGTGACCGTTTCGACCTGATCGCGCGTGAGTCTCATGGCCTGCCTCTCAGGAATCCACGGGGACGGCCGCGGAGTGCGGGAAAGAATAGCACATCGACCCGTCGCCGCCATGGGCGGCCCTGCGGACGGAGCGAGCGGCGGCGGGCCCCAAAAAGGGGCCTTGCGGGCAAAAAAAAGGGGCCTTGCGGCCCCGGATACGGAAATCGGCTGCGCCGGAATCAGTGCGACAGCCGCAGCCTCGAAGTTTCGATCCTGGCGATGACCTCGACCCGCTCCCGCGTCTTGCTGCGGGCCAGCGCGCGGTTGTGCGTGATGAGCTTGCGCAGCCGCTTCTTGGCCTGCGCCTCGATCTGTCGCACCCGCTCGCGGCTGATCCCCATGCGCTCGCCGATCTCCTTCAGGGTGAAGGTGCGTCCGCCTTCCAGGCCGAAGCGGTCGACGATGACCGTCTTCTCCTGCTCGTTCAGGTCCTTCAGCGCCAGGCGGATCAGGACTTCACTCTCCTCCTTGAGGAGCTCCTCTTCGGGGTTCGTGGAGCCCTCGTCGACCAGGTAGTCGGAGATGGGAGTGTCTTTGTCGCGGCCGATCTTGTCGTCGAGCGACAGCTCGCGCAGCTTGATCTGCAGGATCTCGTCGATCTTGGCGATCGTGCTCTGCAGCTCGCGGGAGATCTCCTCACGGTCGGGCTTGCGGCCCAGCTCCCGGACCAGCGCACGCTCGGTGGCCCGCACGTTCTTGACTTTCTTGAGCTGGTAGTTGGGGATGCGGACGAGGTTGGAATGCTGCGACAGGGCCCGGAGGATCGACTTGCGGATCCACCAGATGGCATAGGTGATGAACTTGGTGCCTCGGTTGTGGTCGAAGTGGTGCGCCGCCTCGATCAGGCCGATATTCCCTTCGTTGAGCAGATCTTCGAACGGCAGGCCCAAATTGCGGTACTCGGAGGCGATCTTGACGACGAAGGAGAGGTTCGATTCCACCAGCTCGTTGAGGGCCCCGTTGCCGTCCTGCAGCGCGGCGGCCAACTGCTGCTCTTCCTCGCGAGTCAGGAGGGGGAACTCACCGATGTCGGAGAGATACTTCGATACCGAACTGCTACGCTCCTGGGGCCTGGATTCCATCCACTACCTCAACTCAGGGCCTCCGTCGGGTGACGAAGGGTGGAACCGGCTGCTCAGGCTGACGGCCCGCAAATATTTCGCCCTTGACAATGGCCCCTCATGGGCCTAAACTTACGTCAAATTTCTGATGCTTCGTCCTGCTCCTGACGCTCAGCGAAAACCGACGACCAACAGGGTTTTGACATGAAAAACCGGGTTACCCTCCATGCAAATCGGTGGCGGCTCCGGAATCTCAATGGACCTTCCCCGTGCTCTGGTTGCCAAGCGTCGAGCGCCTCGAGAATCAGAAATTTGGCGTTTTGGACGAGCTTCGTTGTGAGCTGACGACGTGATTATAAGTTTCGCAACAATTCGTGTCAAGGAAATTTTGCGATAGCAGCATTTGCCGTAAGCCGCATCAACCAAGGCTTTTATCGGGATTTGGCTCCGAAAAGGACAGCGGTCGTGGGATCCAGCCGAGCGAAGTACCGGCAGCCTCTCCTGGTAGGTGATCGCATCCGGACTCTGCGCAAAGATCGGAACCTGACTCAAGCGGAGCTCGCGGCCAGCATCGGGATCCAGCAGTCCGATCTCTGCCGCATGGAGAACGGAGAGTACAAAGTCAGTCTCGAAAGCCTCTTCAAGATTCTGTCCATTTTCCAGATCAACATCGCGGAATTCTTCCACGAGGAAGCCCCGCCCAGTATTTCCGACAAGGACGTCGATTTCCTTCGGGAGTTCCAGAAACTGGACGCCGAGGCCCAGCGGGAGGTCTGGGATTTCATGCGTTTCAAGCGCTTCGAGGAGGGCGGAGGCGCCCCCGACCTGGATTTGCCCACGGGTTTCCGCCAAGAGCGGGACCACAAGAAAGAGTAGGTCGGTATGGATAGAGCATGGAAGGATAGCTACGACCAGCTCACCAAGGAGGCGTACGAGGAGGTGCGTCGCGGCAATTTCAAGACCGCGATGGACATGTTCGACCTCGCCAAGCGTCTCGCGGAATCGGGCCCGGACCAGAAGGAAATCGATCGCTCCATCTGCAACCAGAGCACGGTGCATCTTTGTCTCGGCGACTTCCGGGCCGCAGAGCAGGGACTGCGCGAGATTCTCCTGCGCTGCACCGATCCCCAGATCCTGTTCATCGCTTCCGCCAACCTGGCGAGCAGCCTTTCCAAGCAGGGAAGGATTCATCGCGCCTTCTTCTACTGCCGCAAGGCGCTGGCGGAAAGCGCGTTCCTCGAGCCCCACTGGAAGGCGATCGCCAGGAACCGGCTGGCGAATCTCTACCTCATGCAGAGCTATTTCCGGGAAGCGATTGCGGAGTACCGAGAGGCGCTGCGCATCGCGCGCGAGGCGGGACTGGCGGAGCGCTGGCCCACCGAGCACTACCTGGACAACCTGGGCTACTGCCTCATCCTCGTGGGAGAGCACCGCGAGGGCATCCTGCACATCCACGAAGCCCTCGGCCTGGCGCGCCCGCGCCGCAACCAGCGCTGCATCACCGAGTGCTTCCAGGACCTCAGCTTCGCCTACATGCAGCTGCGCTCGCTGCGCAAGGCGGAGATGTACGGGCGGCGGGCCCTGGGGATGGCTCTGCGCAAGCAATACACCGACATCATCAAGACGTGCTACTACCTTCTCGGCGAGATCCACTTCCTCCAGGGGAATGAGAAGGAATCGGATTTCTACTTCGGAAAGCTACAGGAATTCTATCCGGGACTGGACTTCCTGAAGGACTTCCTGAAGACCTTCGACGTCAGCAAGATTCTCAACTTCAAGAACCCGAGTTAGGTGCGACGATGAGAACGATAGCTCGTTGGGGTTTCGTTGCGGCGGCCGCGCTCCTCTTCGTCTCCAGCATCGGGGCGACCGTAATGGTGGTTGACGTCGACGGGACGAGCTACTCCGTGGACGTGGTGGAGGCACCGGGGGGAACCTCGGAAGACTCCACCGCCCTGGAGCTGACGCTCACGAACGAGTCCGGCACACAGACTTCGCTCATTGCCCCGACGCAGGATCACCAGGCGGACCACGACCCGTTCCTCATGCTGGTCCCGGGAAGCCCGGGGCCCGTGCTGATCTGGTCCCGCCGGAACGGCACGTTCGATCAAATTGCCTTTTCCAAGTTCGAGAATCAGCAGTGGTCCCCCGTCGAGTACCTCACCAGCTCGCCGCGGCACCATGTGCGCCCGGAGGCCGGCGTCGACGCCTTCGGCACCGGCTACATCGTCTGGACCGAATTGGGACGCAACGGCTCCGCCATGCTGGCGACTTTCGACCCGCTGACCGGCAACCTGGAATCGAGCCCGCGCGACCTGTTCCGCGAGCTGGTGCGGAAGGCCCCGGCCGAAATCCTGAAGGCGACTCACGTGCCGACGCTTGACGCTCCGATCCGGGGCGGGGGCCGCAACAACCATTTTGGTCCCGACGTCACCCCGGATGGCGGAGGAGATGTTCCGAACGTTCCTCCCGGAGCCAGCAACAACACCAACTCCGTGATGATTGCCTCGCCGGCCTGCGGCAACGCGGTCGCCGGAGTCGCCAAGAATCGCGCTCTGTGGCTGGGGATCCTGCATCACGGATCGGTGGTGCAGAACTTCCGGTCGGTGGTGCCGGAAGGGGCATCGGACGATTACGTGGCCCTGCTCCTCCAGACCATCCTGGAGCAGCACTGCAACTGAAGGACTGAGCTTAGGAATCCGATACCCCTATCACCTTTAGTGGTAGGGGTATTTTTTTCGCTCTTCGTCGCCGTCGAAGACCTGGAACCGCCGGCGCCGTGCCTTCCACCGCACCTCCGCCAGCCAGTCCCGCAGCCGCCACGCCTTCTTGAGATAGACGTAGCCGAACAGCATCCCTCCCAGGTGCGCGAAATGGCCGATGCCGTCGGAGACCCAGCTGGCCGATGCCAGCAGCTCGATGCCCCCCATCAGGAAGACGAAGTGCTTGGCCTTCATCGGGAAGATGAGCCAGAAGAGTATCTCGCGGTTCGGGAAGGTCATGCCGTAGGCAAGCATCACACCGAAGATGGCCCCCGAGGCACCGATGGTCCGGCTGCTCTGTGAGAAGAAGCAGGTCACGATTCCCGCGCCCACGCCGGTCAGGAAGTAGTACTTCAGGAAGCGGGAGGAGCCCCACAACCTCTCCATCTCGGCGCCGAACATCCAGAGCATGAACATGTTCATGAGCAGGTGCATCAGATCGCCGTGCAGGAACAGGTAGGTGGCTAGCTGCCAGACGTGCAGCCTCCCGTAGACCATGTCGGGCTGCAGCGCAAAAAGGCGCACGAAGACACCGTCCAGGCCCAGGCTGTGGAGGATGAACTCGAAGAGGAAGACCGCTGAGTTGGCGATGATCAGGCCCTTGACCGCCGGCGTGATCGCGCCTCCGATACCCATCGAAGCGCCGCCGCCGTAAGCCCGATTCATGATGCCGGAAAATACCACACTTGGAAGGACCCCGCCAGCCTCGGCAATCCGCCCGCGGCGAGGGAAATCAGGCCTCCGGGGTGTCGCATCAGAAACCGAGTTGGCAAAGAGGGCGCCGTGCCGCCCGGATCGCAAGGCACGTCGAGTGCCGCGATGCCGTTCAGCCGCCGGCCGTCTTCCGGCCGGTCGGCTGTAAGGGCAGTTATTTCTGGTTGGCGACTAATCGATGAGCTCTGTATTCCAGTAGGCAACGTCCAGGAAGTTCTTCCAGGACTCGTAGCGGGAGTGGCTGAAGGTGAGTTTGACGAACGGGTGCCAGCGCGGCTTCACCGGCAGCTTCACCAGGTGCATCCCTGCCTCGTGCGGCAGCATGCCGCCTTTGCGGCTGTTGCAGCGGACGCAGCAGCAGACCACGTTGTCCCAGGTCGACTTGCCGCCGCGCGACAGAGGAGTGACGTGATCCAGGTTCAGATCGCTGGTCGAAAAGCGGTGGCCGCAGTACTGGCAGCGGTTACGATCGCGGAAGAAGATGTTCTTGCGGGTGAAGCGGACGTCGTGCCGCGGGAGCCTGTCGAAGTGCAGCAGGAGGACGACGCGCGGAATGCGCACCCGGAAACCCGGAGTGGCGATGAACTCGTCGTTGCCCTGCGGCGGGATGTCCTTCCAATCCTCCCAGTCGTAGGTGGTGTAATCGGGCGCCACCGCCCGAACTTCTCCCTTGTAGAGCAGGCAGAAGGCCCGGCGGACTGAGGTGATCTGGATGGCCTGGAACAGTCGGTTGAGGACGAGAACGCCGGTGTCGGTCATATCGAAGGCCGTGCAGCCTCACTCATAAACACCGGTTACGATAATGCGCCCTCCCCTCCTTGTCAAGGATCCTGTCGCCCCGAGCCGGGACGGAAGTCGCTGGAAGAGCGCCGCTTGTCGTCCTGGCGCTCCAGCGCAAGGTCGAGCAGCCGGCCCAGCAGCTCGGGATAGGGAACTCCGCTCGCCTCCCACAGCTTGGGGTACATGCTGATGGAGGTAAAGCCCGGCAGCGTATTGACTTCATTGAGGACCAGGCGCCCTCCGGAGCGCTTCTCCAGAAAGAAATCGACGCGCGCCATGCCGCAGAGATCGAGCGCCCGGAAGGCGGCCAGCGCCATGCGGCGCACCTCCTCCGCGGCCTGCGGGGAGATCGGGGCCGGAATCAGCAGCTGCGACCCCTCGTCGATGTACTTCGCCTCGTAGTCGTAGAACTCCCGCGACGGGACGATCTCGCCGGCCACCGAGGCGACCGGCGCGTCATTGCCCAGCACGCTGCACTCGATCTCCCGCGCCTCCAGCCCCTGCTCCACGACAATCTTGCGATCGTAGCGGAACGCCTGATCGAGGGCGCGTCCCAGATCCCCGGAGCTCTTCACCTTGCTGATGCCGACACTGGAGCCCGTATTCGCGGGCTTCACGAAGCAGGGATAGCCCAAATCGCCGGGCAGCGACCGCAGGACGGCGGCACGATCCTCCTCGTAGGCGGCGCGCAGCAAGGTGCGGCTGCGCACGATCGGCAGCCCCGCCTCGTGGAACACCCGCTTCATCACGTCCTTGTCCATCCCCATCGACGAGCCGAGCACACCCGAGCCGACGTACGGAAGATCCGCCATCTCCAACAGCCCCTGGAGCGTACCGTCCTCTCCCTGGCCTCCGTGGACGATCGGGAACACCACGTCGAGCGAAATCGCCTCCGGCACCGACCCGGGACGCAGCACCAGGATGCCGTGCACGGCGGGATCCGGCGGCAGCGTGCAGGGAATCCGGTCGGAAGCCTGCGATCCCTCCCGAAAAAGCCTCTCCCCATCGGAGGAAGTGAACCAGCGCCCTTCCCGTGAGATGCCGATCGGCACCACCTCGTACTTCGCCGCGTCCAGGTTCTTCGCGATGGAGCGGGCCGACACGATGGAGACTTCGTGTTCCACCGAGCGTCCCCCGAAGATCACGCCCACCTTCAATCTGGCGCCCGCCATCAGCTCCCTCCCGCCTCTTGGATGAGCCGCCCCAGCGACGCGGCATCCTTGCGCCGTGCCCGGTAGCGGATGACCAGCTTCCCATCGACCATGGCGCTCCCCAGCACGTCGGCGATGGCGTGGATGCGCGCGATGGCCGATCCGGCCGCCGGATCCACGGCCGCCTGCCCCATCACCGTCTCCTCAGCCGCCGCCTCCTCCAGCACCCGGCGCAGAACCTCCATCCCTCGGCCCTCGACCGCCGACACCAGCACCGCCGACGGCTCAATCCGCAGCAGCGCCAACCGGTCGCTCTCCGCCGCGAGGCGATCGGCCTTGTTGAAGACGGTGATGACGGGCTTGTCGTCCAGCTTCATCTCCGCGAGGATCTGCCGCGTCGTCTTCATGTGATCCTCGAGCGAGGCATCGCTCGCGTCGACCACGTGCAGCAGCACGTCCGCCTCGCGCGCCTCCTCCAGGGTGCTGCGGAAAGAGGCCACCAGCTGCGGCGGTAGCTTGCGGATGAACCCGACCGTATCGATGAACAGGAAACGGGAGAAGCCGTCGCTCCCCTGCCGCACGAGCGGGTCGAGCGTGGCGAACAGGCGGTCCTCGACGAAAGCTCCGGCGCCCGTAAGCCGGTTCAGCAGCGTCGACTTGCCGGCGTTGGTGTAGCCGACGAGCGCGACCTGCGGCGCTTCGCTGCGGCGCTTGCGGCGCTGGCCGCGCTCCTGCTCGATGCGTCCGAGCTTCGACTCGAGATGGGCGATGCGCTTCTGGATCAGGCGGCGGTCGGTCTCCAGCTGGGTCTCTCCCACACCCCGAACACCGATGCCGCCCGCCTGGCGCTCCAGGTGGGTCCAGCGCCGCGTCAGTCGCGGCAGCAGGTAGCGCAGCTGCGCCAGCTCCACCTGGACGCGGGCTTCGCGGCTGCGCGCCCGCAGCGCGAAGATGTCCAGGATGAGACCGGCGCGATCCAGGACCGGCACGCCGAGATCGCGCTCCAGATTGCGCGCCTGGGCCGGCGACAGGTCCTCGTCGAAGATGACCAGCCCGGCGCGCAGCGACTCGACCGCGCGCGCCATCTCCTCGATCTTTCCCCGGCCGAGCACGCGCGCCGGATCCCGCCGCTGGCGCTCCTGCACGAAGACGCCGCTCACCGTTCCGCCCGCCGTCTCGGTCAGGCGGGAGAGCTCCTCGAGGTGTTCCTGGATCTCGTCGGGGGTCTGGCGCGGGCCGCGGACGCCGGCGAGGATTACCCGCTGGCGGGAAGTGCCGAGTCGGAACTCAGGCTGGACGTTCATCGATGCGGGCGCTCCGCGGTAAGGCGCCGGCCGGCGCCGGCCTCAGCCGCTGCGGCGCGGGGAAAGGAGCTTCTCGATCCGCCGCTCATAGTCCTCGGGCAGCTGGGCCCCTTCGTAGACCACGCGGCCATCCAGGTCCAGGATCAGGTTGGTCGGAACGGAATTGATGCGATACAGCTCGAGGACCTTGGTCCCGCTGTCGAACAGCACGGGATAGGGCAGGGAGAACTCCCGGGCGAAGCTCTTCACCTTCTCCAGGTCCTGGCCGTAGGGGCCGGTGAGGGCCAGTATCTCGAATCCGGAGCCGTGATACTTCTGGTAAACCTCCTTCAGCCGCGGGATCTCCAGGCGGCACCCGTGGCACCAGGCGGCCCAGCCGACGATCTGCACGACCGACTTCCCGCGATAGCTCTGCAGGGCAATCTTCTTTCCCGAGAGATCGGTGAGCGTGAAAGGAGGCGCCAGCTTGCCGATCAGGGATTCATCCGAGGCGGGCGCGGCGCCGGGAAAGGCAAGGAATACCGCCAAGCAGGCAGCGGAGAGGAGCCAACGTCTCATGGCATCAACCTTCCCATCCGGACGAGGAAATACTCGCCAACCAGAATCATGCCGAAGCCGAAGACTTTCTTGACCGTCACCATCCAGGCCCCCGCCCTGGGAAGCGAGGTGAGCGCGCCGGCGAAGATCCCCAGCAGCAGGAGGAGGAACCCGAGGCCGAGCGCGAAGGCGAACAGCAGCGATGCCCCATAGGGCACGTTACCGCGCGATCCGACGTAGATCAACACGGTGCCCAAAACGGGCGCCGTGCAGGGAGCGGCCACGAACCCCGAGGCCATCCCCATCACCATGGCTCCGAGGTAGCCGTCTCCCCGCTTGCCGCCGCGCGCCAGGATCCCGGGCACCGGAATCACGATGGCATCCAGCATCGACAGCCCGAACAGGAGGATGATGTTCCCCACCACGAAGTAGACCCATGGGTTGGTTGAGATTTGTCCGAAGAAGCGTCCGGTCAGCGCGGCAAACGCCCCGAGCGCCGCATAGACGATCGCGATCCCCAGGACGTAGACGACGGTGCGCGTCGCCGCGCGCTTCTTCGAGCCGGCCTGGGAGCCCCCGATGTAGGTCACCGTTACCGGGATCATCGGATAGACACACGGGGTGAACGATGTCAGGACCCCCGCCGCGAAGACGATGAGATAGGCGAGCGGCGAGAAGGAGTCGAGGCGCGATTCCAGCAGGACCTTGAGCTGTGCGTTCCAGCCGTTCAGGAGATCCTGGAAGGATTGCATCAAGCGGGGAAACTCAGAGAAGCCGCTGCAGGCGGGAGACCAGAGCGCTTTTCTGCGACGGACCGACGAGGGTCTCCTGGACCCGCCCGTCCTTGAAGAAAATCACCGTCGGGACCGACATCACTCCCAGGCGCACGGCGGTCTCCTGGGCAAGGCCGACGTCGATGGTGGCGACCTTCGCCCGCCCCTCGAACTCGGCGGCAATCTCCTCGAAGATCGGGACCATTTTCTGGCAGGGGCCGCACCACTCGGCAGAAAAATCGAGCATCACCGGAACGTGGGATTGAAGCACTTCCCGGTCGAAGTTGCCGTCCTGAACATCCAGAATCTTGGTTCCCATGGCTTACCCTCGTCGCGGGCAATTCTGGTGGGGCCGCCCGTTCCAATAAAGTCGGGGGCACGGGGGCGTGAGGCGGGCGTCATTATAGCACGCAGGTTTTGGGCCGAGCGCCAATTATCCGGCTGTCGCCGCCCGCTCCGAACCAGTCTGCGGGCTGCCTTCAGCGCAGGTCGAACAGCGCGCCAACCTTGCCGACCACCCGTCCCCGGACATTGCGGACATCTGGAAGTCTCTGGGATTTCAAGACTTTCGCTACAGCGCCCGCCTCCAGCAGCCCGAGCTGCGCAAGCATCTCCACGGCCACGCTGGTACGCGCCCTGTCGCCATCGCCGTCGGCAATCTTGAGGGCGATGCCGATCCCCTTCCCGCCGTCACGGTAAGCCATGCCGTAGAAGCCCTCGGCGCCGATCTTCGAGATGAAGACCCCGCCGATCGCCCGCATCAGGGCCGTGTCGAGCCGGCCCGTGCCGCCCACCATCCCCGGATAGGCGCGCATGGCGGCGACCACCCGGCCGGCCGCGGCGCGCTCCTCGGCCGTCCCAAAGCGCGGATCCAGCAGCCGGGCATAGGCCAGCGCCGCTTCCCTCAGGGAGAGTGCAAAAGTCGGCGCGGAGCAGCCGTCCACCCCTCCGAGAATGGCGCCTTCCGAAACTCCGGTATAGGTCGCGAGGACTTTCCGGATGGTCGATTGCACCGGATGGTCCGGATTCAGGTAGTCTCGCGCGGGAATCCCCCAGTGCCGGGCGAGCGCCAGCATTCCCGCATGCTTGCCGGAGCAGTTGTTGTGCAGGACCGAAGGAGAGCGCCCCTTGCTCGCCAGCGCGGCGGCCGCGGGACGGTAGAACGGCATGTGCGCGCCGCACTGCAGCTGGCCCGGCTTGCAGCCGGTCTTCTTGAGAATGGAAAGAACCGCGTCGAGGTGCGGCTTCTCGCCGTTGTGCGACGCGACGATCACCGCGAGCTCCCGAGCCGTGATGCGGAAACGATCGACCGCCCCGGAAGTCAGGAGCGGGAGCGCCTGGAACGGCTTGGCGGCGGATCGCAGGAAGGCGGTCGATTCGGGGCTTCCCACGCGCGCCAGCACCTCGCCCCGGCAATCGACCACGGCGAGCGCGCCGTAGTGCACCGACTCGATCGCCTCGCCGCGTGTCACTTTGACCAGGGGCTGGTGTCCGAACTCGATCGCCGCCATGGGATCTCCTGTTCCGGCCGGCCGGGATTCTAGCCGGGTGCCCCACCCCGCACAAGCGCCGTCTATAATGACGCGTTCTCCGACGCTCCTCCGACCCGAGGGACCTTCTTGAGCCGTCCTCCCCTGCCTTCGCTGCGGGCCGCCCTCGCGCTTCCCGCCGAAGGGTGGCGCCGCAATCAAGCTGCCGTGAACATCGCCGCGGGCCTGGTCTTTTTCGGCTTCACGCTGGTGATGCCCTTCCTGCCGCTGTACGTCGCCGAGCTCGGGGTGGTGGGAGTGGAGCGCATCGCCTTCTGGTCCGGATTGCTCCTGAGCGCGCCGCCCCTGCTGGCGGCGCTGCTCGGCCCGTTCTGGGGCAGGATCGCCGAGCGCACCGGCATGAAGCTGATGGTGGGGCGCGTTCTCATCACGATGACGGTCATCTGGGCCCTGATGTACTTTGCCGAGAACGTCACGCAGGTCCTGATCCTGCGCATCGTGCTGGGGATCTTTTCCGGTTTTTCCGCCATGTCGGCGGCGCTGGTGACCCAGGGCTGTCCGCACGAGCGCATCGGCCGCGCCATCGGGACGCTGCAGGCAACTCAGATCCTGAGCACCGCGGCAGGTCCCTTTGCAGGAGGGCTGCTCTACGCCCTGGTGGGAATCCGCAACGCTTTCCTGGTCACCTCGGCCTGCTGCGCCTTCGCCCTCATTCTGATTCTGATCCTCTACCGGGATTCCGCCGCCACGGCCCATCCCGCTCCCGGGAGCCTGAGCGGCGCCGACTCGAGGGGAAGCCGCTGGAAGCTCGTCCGCTCCCTTCCCGGCTTCCTGCCGCTCATCCCTTTCCTGTTCCTGGTTAACCTCGTGGACCGCTGCTTCCCCACGGTGATCCCGCTCGTCGTGCAGTCGATGGTGGGGGACGATTCGGTGCGCGTGGCCACCAGCTCCGGCCTCATCGTCACCAGCTACGCGCTCGCCGCCGCGGCCTCGGCCTATGTCCTGGGTCACGTGGCGGCGCGGCGCCGCCCCGCGGGCATCCTGGTGGGCGTCCTCTCGGGCTCGGCGCTGCTGACCGCCCTGATGGTGCTCTGCAGGACACCGACGCAGTTCCTGGTTCTGCGGGTCCTGGCAGGGATCCTGGCCGGAGGCGCCCTGACCCTGGGCTTCGCGGCGGCCGGTCCGCTCATCCCGCCGCATCGCCGCGCCTCGCTCTACGGCATCCTGAGCAGCGCGTCGCTCCTGGGTGGAGCGGTCGGCCCGCTGGCCAGCGGCATTCTGGTGGCGATTCATCTCAGGGCGCCCTTCGTCGCGGCGGCCCTGACTTACGCCGGGCTTGTGCTGTGGGTGATGATCCGGCTGAGGGATCTGCCGGCCGCGGGCGCCCCGGAGCCGGCACTCGCCACCCGGCCGGTCAACCAGGTCTAGGCTTCCCTTCCGCCTCGGCGGCCTCGTTCTGTGAGCCCGAGGGCCCTCCCGGCGGCAAGCGCCCCGAAGCCGGAGCCCGCCCTCGCCACGCGACCCGTCGACCAGGCCCAGGGTCGCGTGCCAACGGTCTCGTCTGATTTGCGGTTGACACTGCCGGGGCCGTCTCCGTACACTGCCGCGGCTTCTCCCTGTGCCCTGCTTCCCGGGAGCCGCGCAAACCGATGCTCGAGTCGCTCTTCCGCACCAAGAACGTCGATCGGATGACCCGGGAGGCTGACGGAGAAGCGCACGGGCTGAAGCGCTCCCTCGGCTGGCTCGATCTGACGATGCTGGGGATCGGCGCCGTCATCGGCACCGGGATCTTCGCCTCGATCGGGACGGCGGCGGCGGGGAACGCCGATCGCCCCGGGGCCGGCCCCGCCATCATCCTCTCCTTCATCCTCACCGCCGTCGCCTGCGTCTTTTCCGCCCTGTGCTACGCCGAGTTCGCCGCCATGATCCCGATCGCCGGCAGCGCCTATACCTACGCCTACGCCACCCTGGGCGAGATGATCGCCTGGATCATCGGCTGGGACCTGATCATCGAGTACGCGGTCGGAAACATCGCGGTGGCGATCTCCTGGTCGGCCTATTTCAACGACGTCCTGAAGCACGCCTTCGGCCTCACCATCCCTCCGTGGCTGGCGACCGACCTCAGAACCGCCCTGCGCACTCCCGAGATCCTCGACGCCGCACCGCACCTCTTCGGGTTCCCCATCGTCATGAACCTGCCGGCCGTGGCGATCGTCGCGCTGGTCACCTGGGTCCTGGTGATCGGGGTGAAGGAGAGCGCGGCGGTCAACAACCTGATGGTGGGACTCAAGCTCATGATCCTCGTGCTGTTCGTCTTCGTCGGCTTCAACTATGTGAAGGCCGAACACTTCACGCCCTTCTTCCCAGGGGGCTGGGCCGGCGTGCAGGCGGGAGCCGCGATCATCTTCTTCTCCTACATCGGCTTCGACGCCGTCTCCACGGCGGCGGAGGAGACGCGCAACCCGAAGCGGGACATTCCCATCGGCATCATCGGCTCGCTCGTCCTGTGCACGATCATCTACATCGCGGTGGCCGTGGTGCTGATCGGGATCATCCCCTATCCCGAGCTGGGGATCGCCGATCCGCTGGCCAAGGCCCTCTCATTCATCGGCAAGGATTGGGCAGCCGGCGTCGTTTCGTTCGGCGCGGTGGTGGCGATGACGGCGGTCCTGCTGGTGTTCCAACTGGGACAGCCGCGCATCTTCTTCTCGATGTCGCGCGACGGACTGCTGCCGCGCTGGTTCGCGCGGGTCCATCCACGCTACCGCACGCCGCACGTCACCACCATCTGGACCGGCGTCTTCGTGGCGACCTTCTCGGCCTTCGCCTCCATCGACGAGATCGTGGAGCTGACCAACATCGGCACCCTGTTCGCCTTCGTACTGGTATGCGTCGGCATCATGGTGCTGCGTCACAGCGAGCCCGATCGCGTGCGCCCCTTCCGCACTCCCTGGATCCCGCTGCTGCCGATCTGGATCGCCCTGCTCGCGTACCTTCCCGGCCTGGTCGCGAAGGCGGCCGACTGGGGAAGCAGGCTGGAGCTGGTCATCATGATCGGCATCGCCCTGACCGGCACCGCTTTCTCGGGCATCGGGCTGTTCAACAAGGCGACGGGCAGGCCGGTCCCGGAGCTGGTCAAGACGGAATTCGCGCTGGCGGGAGTCGCTTCGTGCATCTGGCTGATGCGGGGCCTTCCCACGATCACCTGGTGGCGCTTTCTGGGGTGGCTGGCGGTCGGCCTCGTCCTTTACGCCTTGTACGGGTACCGCCACAGCCGCCTGCTGGAGAAGCCCCTGGCCCTGCCGCGCCACGTCGCGATCCTTGCGGTGGTGAGCATCGGGGCGTCCCTGGCGGCCTGGATCCTGCTGCGCTCGACCGATTGGTCCACCGGGAGCCTTGTCGCTCCGATCCTGATCCTCTTTGTCTTCTCGCTCTACGCGATGTCGGCCATCCGGACCCGGACCTCCTGATCGGCCGCGGGGAACTTGCTGCACGCGCTTCGCGACTTGCTCGGGCTGGGCACCGATTGGCTGCACGACGCCGGCGTGGGGCTCAGCCTGCTCCTCCTGACGGGAGGGCTGGCGGCCCTGGCGAGAAGAATCACGGCGGCGCTGCGTCGCGAGCCGCCGCTGGATTCCACCCAGGTTCTGCGGATGCTGGCGGTCTTGGGAGCCCTGGGCGGATTCGCGGCCTACCTGCGGGAAGTCTCCTACGCCCAGGCGGGCCATGACCTGACCCTGGGCGGGCTGGCCGCCCTGGCCTGGATGGCCGTCGTTCTGCTCGAGACGTTGCGCCGCCCTCCCGCCCGCAGAGGGAAATAAGGACCATCCGTTCCAGGTTTTGAAGCCTGGGAGGAAGCGCATGGAAAGAACCGACGAAAAGACCATGCACGCCGAGCAGCGCGCCGCCCATCTCCTCAGGAACGCCTACGAGCGCCAGATGCAGGGCGACTACCAGGCGGCAATCCAGCTGTACCGGGCCTCCATCGACGCTCATCCCACCGCCGAGGCTCATACCTTCCTGGGTTGGACCTATTCCTTCCTGGGCCGCTACGACGAAGCGATCGCCGAATGCAAGACCGCCATCGAGGTGGACCCGGAGTTCGGCAACCCCTACAACGACATCGGCTCCTACCTCGTTCACCTCGGGCAGATCGAGGAGGCCATTCCCTGGCTGGAAAAAGCCAAGCTCGCGCGTCGCTACGAGCCGCGCCACTTTCCCTATCTCAATCTGGGCCGCATTTATTTGAAAATGGGACGGGTCCAGGAAGCCACCCGGGAGTTCGAGCAGGCCGAATTCATTCACAAAACGCTGGAAAACAGCGACTTGGCCGAGGATGACGAGGGTGCGACCATTCATTGAGCCGGAGCAGTCCCGGCAATAAGATGGACCAGGCCTCTTGACATCCTCTCCGCACTCGGGATAGCTTTGCGTATCGACGGACGGCAAAAGCACTTATTCCAAGCGGTCTTCACGACCCGGCGGCAAGACAGGAGCGGATGAGATGGCCAGCAATCGACGTCCTTACGAAGCTCCCTCCATCACCAGCTACACCGAATCGGAAATCATGGAAAGAATGGGATCCACCACGTCGTACGCAGCCCCCACCCTGGATACGGCTCCGGGTGCCGATCCGACCGGCTCGTCAGGAGGATCGAACTCGAAGGGTGGGCGTGGCAGAGGTATTGCTGGCAAGGACTGATCTTACGGATCGACGGTCCCGATGAATCGAGGGCAGCTCGTGACCGCGAGCTGCCCTTTCTTTATTATCGGGGTTCTCTTCGCGCGGATACGCGTTCCAGAGCGCAATGATTTCCACTCCCACCAGCACGGTTCAGCCCCGCCGCCGCGATGGCCTCGAGGAGCAGTCCATCGGAGGCGACCTGATGGTCTATGATGCGCGCGAGGGAGCCGTGCACCTCCTGAACGAATCGGCCGCGCACATCTACAGCCTGTGTGACGGAAGCCACGATCTCGACTCGATCGAGCGCGACCTGCGAGCCGAGTTCAAGGTCCCCGGGGATCGCGATGTCCGAAGCGACGTCCTTGGCGCACTCCGCGCGCTGCGCTCGAAACAGCTCGTTTTCTAGCCTTCGCCTGCAACTGCTCGGCAGCTCCGTGCGCATCCTCACGGACGACCTCTCCGTCGCCGGATTGCTGCGCTTCCAGTACCGGCACTTTCTCGCGCCGGGTGCCCTGCGCGCCCAGCGGCGCATCGTCCTGAGGCTGCACGCCCCGCGTCCTTCCATCACCATCGCGACAAGGCGCTTCCCGCTGCCGCGCTCGGCCCCCGCGAGCCACGGCCTGTCGCTGTTGACCGAAGCCCTCATCGACGCCCTGCGCGGCTACCTGATCTTCCACGCGGGGGTCGTCTCGAGCGAGGGCCGCGCGCTGTTGATTTGCGGCCCGCCGGGATTCGGCAAGACGTCGCTCGTGATGGAGCTCGCCCGGCGCGGCTGCGGTTTTCTCTCGGACGACTACGCCCCGATCGGTGTCCGCGATGGAGCGGTGCATCCGTTCCCGCGCAGCGTCGCGATCGTCTCCGATTCTCCCTGGGCGCGCGACCTGCTCCGCGTCTCCAAGGTCCGCGAGTGGGGCAAACACTTGCTGGATCCCGCGGCGGTCCCGGGAATGAGAGTGGGAGGTCCGTCGCCTCCCGCCGCGGTGCTTCTCCTGGGCCCCCGTTCCGGGACCGCCCAGACCTACGATCTGGTTCTCGACGAAGCCTGCCGCCCGTCGCTGCTCCGGAGGCTTTCCGGCGCCCGGGTGCGCCCTTTGCGCCCGTCCACGCCGGGGCGCGCGCATCTGCGTGTCACGCTCCCCGAAGGAAGGCTGCTCGCCGCGCGGCTGCAGGACTGGTTCAGCCAACACCGTGCGCGTGTCTATTCGATGGAACGCGTGCGCAGCCGCGCCGGAGCCTTTCGCCGGCGGCTGGCGATGCATCCGGTTCCCGCGGGCGATGCGCTGGTGGAGATGCTTTCGGACCTGCACAATCGGCGCCCGCAAAGCTCTGCCCTGGGCCGCGGCAAGATGTCGCCCGGCCTGCTCCTGGTGACGGCGGCGCGCCTGCTCGGCCATGCGCGCTTCGTGCGTCTGAGCGGTGGCACGCCTCCCGAGCGTGCCGAAGCGGCACTCGACATCCTGCATCATGGTGGGGCAAGAGCTTGATGGCGACGCAGCCGGATCGCATGGGGCTCGAGCTCTACCGTCTATGGAGAGGCTCGTGGCGACGCAGCCAGATGGCTTTTTCGGGCGGCAGCATGATGCCGCTCACCGAGCATGCCACCGGACTCGTCGTCTCGCATGGGTCGCAGGCACCAAGGCTCGGCGACGTCGTGGTCATCCTGCAGCCAGGCGGCCTGGTCACCCACCGGATCATCGGAAGCGAGATCGGCGATACCGGCTCCCGCCGCTGGATTACCCAGGGGGACGCTTCATCGCAGGCCGACCCGCCGATCGATCCGACCGACGTGATGGGAATCGTGGTGGCGCTGTCGGCTCCGCATGGTGCCCGCTTTATCGCCGGGCCCTGCTGGGAGTGGGTCGGGAAATGGGCGGCGGCGCAGACCCGCTGGGTAACGCGCGCCGCGGGAGCCTCTCCGAACCGGGTGGGCCGCTGGACCATGGCCCTGCACCGCCGCGCGCTGCGCGGTGCTTTCGGGATCGCCGACGCTTTGGAGAATCTGCGCGCCGGGCTGGAGGACTGGCAGGTGGATGCCTACCGCCCGCCTCTGGCCCGCCTGATTGCGCAATGTCGAACCGGGATGGCGCCCGCGGGGGATCTCATCGACTCGGGCCTGCGGGCTGCCGAAGCGCTCGGCATGGACTTGCTGCTCTTGCGATGGGTGGCGCAGCGCGGCCTGCACGGCCAGGCCGCGGGCGCCTGGCTGGAGCGCCGCAAGGCCACCGTCGCCTTCCATCAGCTCCGGTGGCGGCCGAAGCTGGAGGCTGTGGTACAAGCTTTGCGCGGCATCGGCGTCGAGCCGATGGCGCTGAAGGGCTTCGCGCAAAGCCTGACGCTCTACCAGGAAGACGCGCTGCGGGAGATGCGCGACGTCGATCTCCTCGTCCCCTCCGAGCGCGAGACCGATGCGCGGGCCGCGCTCGAGACGCTCGGCTTCGTGCCATGCTTCCAGGAGCCGCGGCCCGAATCGCCTCGCCACCATCATGGCGCCCCACAGATGGATCCCGGCTCGGGCCTGGTAATCGAGCTGCATCGCGAGGTCGTGCCGGAGCGGGTCCTGGAAAAGCCGCTGACGGATGCCTTCCGGAGCCGCGGCGAGACGGTGCGCTTCGCGGGTGGAGAGTTGAGGGTTCCCTGCCGCGAGGACCGGCTGCTGCATCTCTGCCTGCACCTCAGGCTGCACCGCTACCTCGGCTGCCTGCGCGATGTTTTGGAAATCGCCCTGCTGGTCGATGACGATACCCCGCCCTGGGACTGGGGTAAGCTCGAGCGCATGGCGCGTGAATGTGGCGCCGGGCCCTCTCTCTGCGTGGGGCTCCGTCTGGCGGTCCTGGCCTTCGGCGCCTCTGTGCCGCCCGAGTTTCTGCGGCACCTCCAATTGGAGATGCTGCCTGCACCGCTCGCCGAGACGCGCATCCGTTTTCTGGCGCGTCAGCTCACCGGATGGTCGCCGGTTCGGCGCGACGGCTGGGCCAAGGCCGCACGCCGGCTCTGCAAAGCGGTCGCTCCGCTCTGAGGTGTGTCGTGGCCTACGTGATCGTCTGGGAATTCGTGGTGCATGCCGCGACGCGGTCAGAGTTCGAAGCGCTCTATGGACCGCAGGGCGTCTGGGCAAAGCTGTTTGCCAGCAGCCCCTCGTTCCTCGGCACCCGGCTCCTGCGCGAAACCCGGGATTCGTCGCGTTACCTGACCTTGGATCGCTGGCAAGACCGGGATGTCTACGAGGATTTTCTGCGGCGACACCTATCCGAGTATCGTGATCTCGATGCGCGCTGCTCGAGCCTGACCCTGCGGGAATCGCCCCTCGGCTGCTTCGAGGAAGTGGAATGAGCGGCTTTTTTCGAAGGGTCGTGGCAACGGTCTTCCTGCTCGGGGCGGCGCCTCTGGCCGCGGCCTCGGAGCCCCAAGGCGTGGAATCCGTTGTCCCCGCGCCGCCCATGGATCAGATCGGCGAGCCCCATCCCCATGGCTGGCGCCAGGTGGGCAGCGACGCCCGTTACCTCTGGACACGGCCCGCGCACCTGGATCGCGTCGGCGTCACCAAGGTGGCCCTCACGGCCGGGACGGTGGGTCTGCTCTACCTGTACCGCGAGGAGATCCGCCGCTGGGTCCAGGAGCGCAGCGACCCGCAGACTTCCGAGTTCCTCGACCGGATCAGCGTCATGGGACATGAAGGCTTCGCGCCGACTCTGGCGCTGCTGGCTTACGGGGCATCTTTCGCGACCCGGAATGCGCGCGAGAAGGAGACCGCGGTCCTGCTCCTCGAATCGGCCGGTCACACCGCGCTGCTCACCGGCATCGGCCAATCGGTGCTTTCCACGCAGCGCCCCTTCGACGGCGAGGAGATCGATTATTTCTCTCGCCGCGGTCACGGCGTTTCCGGCCATGCCGCCCTGGCCGCCTCCGTCGTCCCGATCCTCAGCCGCCAGTACCTGGTGGTGCATTCCGACGACTCGGCCGCCGCGAGGTTCTGGAAGGTGGGTGGGGCCAGCGCGCTGTACGCCGGGGCGTTCCTGACCGGCTATCAAAGGCTGGATGCCGACGAGCACTGGGCGCCGGAAGTCTTCCTGGGCCTGGTGACCGGCTTCAGCGTGGGGCAGATTCTCTCCGACTCGCACGAGAGGGCGCGACGCGAGCCTCCGCCGGTCAGCTTCTCGATCGGCCCCGGCTCCTTCCAGGCGCGGGTGAGCTTCTGAAGGGGCGCCCCCGTGACATCCCCGGCGCCGCGTCCCATTTGACAGTCCTCCCACCCGCCGATAGCATCCTGACCCCGGCACTTCGACATTCCAATGAAAGGACGCTCCTGAGATGAAGCGGAGAGCTTCGGCCTACGGGCTGCCGGGCGCGGCCCGCCGGGTCCTCTACCTCGACTGTTTCTCCGGTATCTCGGGCGACATGTTCCTGGGTCTCTCCGTCGACCTGGGCGTGAGCCTGGCGACGCTGAAGCGGAGCCTTGCGAAGCTGCCGCTGGGCGGCTACTCCCTGTCGTCGCGGCGCGTGCTGCGCGGCGGGCTGGGGGGCACGCAGGTCCAGGTGAAGATCGACGATTCGCCGCGTCGTTCCATCCCGCGCCGCGGGCGCCACCGGGCCCGCGCTCCTTTGCCCCGGCACGACCACGGCCACTCTCACCCGCATACCCCGCATCGCGGCTGGCGGGAAATCCGCCGCATCGTGGCGGCCGGCGGATTGCCTCCGACGGTCCGGTCGCAGGCGCTGCGGGTTTTCGAGACGCTGGTGGAAGCGGAGGCCCGGGTGCACCGCATCGAGCCCGAGGCGGTTCATCTGCACGAGGTGGGAGCGGTGGACGCCATCGTCGACATCGTGGGGGCCTGCCTCTGCCTGCACGAGCTCCAGGTGGATCGCGTGATCGCCTCGCCGCTGCCCGCCGGCTCCGGAATCATCCGCTGCGAGCACGGCATCTTCCCGGTGCCGGCGCCCGCGACGGTCGAGATCCTGAAAGGCAAGCCGCTTTTCGGCGGCCCTTTCGAAGGAGAGCTGGTCACGCCGACCGGCGCGGCGCTGGTGGCAACGCTGGCCGAAGAGTTCGGACCGATCCCGCCGCTGCGCCTCGAGAAGGTGGGCTACGGCGCCGGCAGCCGGGATCCGGACGATCACCCCAACC
>DASTZC010000059.1 GCA_035764505.1 Candidatus Polarisedimenticolia bacterium | reverse complement strand
CCTGCACCCGGTGGGAGGCCTGCTCACCGCCATCAGCGTCGCGGTCGTGGGTCTCGCCGGGTCGCAGATGATCGATCGCCAGCAGACCAAGAGCACCGACGCGCGCCTCTACTCGGAGCTGATGAGCCAGCGGGAGCTCTCGGAGAGCACGCTGCGCAAGGACATGCTGGTCTCGGTGATCCAGTCGTATCTCGCGCCCGAAGCCGGCTCCATCGACGCCCACCTGCTGCAGCTGGAGCTGCTCGCCTACAACTTCCACGATTCGCTGAACCTCAAGCCGCTGTTCGTGGACCTGTCGCGGCAGCTGCGCAAGCGCCACGAGCCCGACAGCGAGGAGCAGTACCATCGGCTCAAGCGCATCGCGCGGGAGATCGCGGACCGGCAGCGCTTCGCCCTGGAGCAGCGCGGCGACTCCTTCCGCCGCACCGTCGACCTCAAGGAAATGGCATCGGCCGGGGGTGCCGGAATGGCCCTGGATCCGGCCACCGTCACGGTGGATGGGATCGCCAGCGATATCAACTTGCGCGTCCTGCGCGCCTACCCCTCCCTGGAGACCGTCCTGGTGCGCCTGGAGGTGCGCGCCGGCGCGGCCGTCGCGGGCAAGGCTCCCGAGGTGACGCGCACCGAATTCGAGGTCGGCTTCTTCGACTTCCCCATGATCGACAGCACCCATCTGACCAACGGGCAGAGATGCGCCGTCATCCTGAGCGCCTTTGGACAGGATACGGCCGAGCTGACCACCGTCTGCTTTCCGGGAGAATACGCCAGCCTGAAGGACCGGCCCTACTATGACGAGGTGGTGGATCAGCTGCGCTCGAGGGGCGACAAGCTCTGAGGGTGGGCTTCGGAACCCAGGATCGGCAGCCACATCCTGACCGCTTCGCCGCCCAGGGCGTCGCTGCCGCCCGTCGAGACCCCGCCGTGATGGCGCAGCGCAATCGAGCGCACGACCGCCAGGCCCAGTCCTGTCCCCTGAATTGACCCGCGCCGGGAGGGATCCCGAAAGAAGCGCTCGAAAACGTGCGGCCGTGACTCGGCGGGAATGCCCGGACCCGAATCCTCCACGCTCACGCAGGCTCGGGAGTCCTCGCGCGCCACGTGGATGCGGATGCGGGCGGCGGCGCCGCCGAATTTCCGCGCATTGTCGACCAGGTTGGAGAGTGCCCTTCCGAGCAGCTCCTCGCTCCCGGCAACGAGGATCTCGTCCGGAGCGACCACTTCGAGCGCCGGGGAACCGCCGCCGTCCGCCTCGCGGCGCGCCTGCGCCGCCTCCCGCGCCAGATCACACAGGTTGACCGTGGAGCGGGGCAGCTCGGCATCCTCCTCCGACCGCGCCAAGAGCAGCAGGGCCTCCACGAGCCGATCCAAAGCGTCGAGGTTGGCAATGAGGGCGCCTGTCTCGACGGCGAGCCGGTCCGGATCGAGGGCCCGCGCACGCAGCCCTTCCACCCGCGCGCGCAGCACCGTCAGCGAAGTCCTCAGCTCGTGGGAGGCTTCCTGGGTGAAGCGCTTCTCACGCCGCAGGGCGTCTTGCAGCTGCCCCAGCAAGTGGTCGATCGAGCTTTCCAGGCGTGCCAGCTCCGAGGGCTCCGCGCCGACGCCGAGCGTGCTGCCGGGAATCGTGCCGAGTCTGGCGGCCGCGCTCGCCAGGCGCTGCAGGGGCTGCAGCCGGCGCCGAATCAGCGCTCGTCCCGCCAACGCCGCGGTCCCGAGCAGCACCAGGAGAGTCCCGGACATGACCTTCACCGCAAGGCGAATGTCCGATCGGCCGTGGATATTGGAGGCGGCGACCAGGATGCGGAGATCCCCCTTGCATTGCTCGAAGCAGGCCCGGGATCCCTGCAACGGTCCCTGGCCCCGGGACCGGCGCGTGGTGCATTTCCCCTGCGCCAGGGCGCCGCGCGCCGGACGGCTCCAGCCATCCAGCGACCCGCTCGAGGCAACCGGTTTCCCAACGGCGTCCTCGACCTCGATGCGAAGATCCGAGAGAGCTACCTCGCCGAGCGCTTCCTGGGCGGCTTCGGCCGGCGACTTGGAGGACTCCTCACGGTTTTCCTCGGCGATGGTGTGGCACAGGGAGCGGCCCAGGGAGCGCAGCATGTCATCCTGCTGCTTGCGGAGCAGGATGGCGGTCGCTCCCGTCCCGGCCAGAACGAGAACGACCGCACTGAGCAACGCGAGGAGGACCTGGTCCCGCAGCAGCTGCCCAAGGAGGGAGCGGGACCTCACGTCTCCTCCCCGATGGCGTAGCCGAACCCGCGGTGCGTGTGGATGGGGCCCTCCCCGCCTTGCGGGGCCAGCTTGCGCCGCAATCGCGCGATCAGCACTTCCAGGCTCGCGCCGGCGTTCTCGTCCTCTTCCCCCCAGACCGACAGCAGGATGGTCGAGCGTGACACCGGTCTGCCACGGTTGCGCAGGAGCACCTCGAGGATCGAGAACTCGCGCGCCGTGAGCGGCACGTTGCGTCCCCCGGTCCGCACGCAGCGCTCGGCCAGCCGCACTTCGGCATCACCCAGGCAGACCACCGGCTCCAGGAAGCGCGGCCCCCGCCGGGTCAGGGCGCGCACCCGGGCCAGCAATTCGGCGACGGCAAAGGGCTTGCGCAGGTAGTCGTCGGCACCGGCATTCAATCCCGCCACCCGATCCTCCACCTCTCCGCGGGCCGTAAGGATGAGGATGGGGATGGTCTCGCGCGCCGCCCTCAGCTCCCGGCAGAAATCCACTCCGGAGCCGTCGGGAAGCATCCAATCCAGCACCAGCGCTTCGTGCGACTTGCCGGCCAGCAGGCGCCGCGCCGCGGAGAGATCGGTGGCCGTGTCGACGGTATGGCCGGCTTCGCGCAGCACCCGCGCCAGCAGCTGCCGGGTTTCGCCATGATCTTCCACGATCAGGACGCGCATCAGGTTCTCCGAGGTTCGAGGCGGCCATGATAAACCACATTCCCGGAGGGAGGCGTTCAACTGCCGTTAAGCCGCCGTTAAGGCACGCGCGCTAACCTCCGCGCTCGGCAAGGCGCCGCGGAGACCATCATGAGCGACGATCGGCTCGGCCTGCTCCGGCAGGAGGTGGATCAGATCAACGAAAGAATCCTGACCCTGATCCAGGGGCGCGCTGATCTCGTCCTGGAGATCGCGCAGATCAAGCGGGCGCGCGGCCTGGACGGCTACGATCCTCAACGGGAACTCGAGATGCTCCAGACGCTTACCGCCCGGACGACCGGCCCGTTCGGTCCCGAGGAGGTGAAGGAGATCTTCAAGGCGATCTTCCGCGCCTCCCTGGACTTGCAGGACTCCGAGCGCCGTCGCTCGCTGCGGGTCAGACGGCGCGACCTGCTGCCCCCGGGAGGCATCAAGGTGGGCGATGTGGCCATCGGGGCGGGGACGAGCGTCCTGTTCGCCGGCCCCTGCTCGGCGGAGACACCGGAGCAGATGGAAGAGATTGCCGCATTCGTCGCCTCTCTGCCGGGCGCGAAGATCCTGCGGGCCGGCGCCTTCAAGCCGCGCACGAGTCCCTATGCCTTCCAGGGACTGCGAGAGGAAGGGCTGGAAATGCTGCGTCGTGCCGCGCGCCGGCACGGCCTCGCAACGGTGACCGAAGTCCTCGACACCTCGACCCTGGACCTGGTGGCCTCCTATGCCGACATGCTGCAGATCGGCGCCCGGAACATGTACAACACCGAGCTTCTGAAGGCCGTCGGGCGGACGGACAAGCCGGTCCTGCTCAAGCGCGGCTTCATGGCGACGATCGAGGAGCTCCTGATGTCGGCGGAGTACATCCTCGCTCACGGCAACGATCGGGTCGTCCTTTGCGAAAGAGGAGTGCGCACCTTCGAGACCGCCACGCGCAACACCCTCGACATCTCGGCGATCGCGCTCCTCAAGAAGGAGACCGCCTTGCCGGTCATCGTGGATGTGAGCCACGCCCTCGGCCGTCGGGACATCGTGATCCCCTGCGCCCGCGCCGCCCTGGCCGCCGGCGCCGACGGGTTGATGATCGAGGTGCATCCGCACCCCGAGCAGGCCCTCTCCGACGGGTTCCAGCAGCTCGATCCGGCCGCCTGCCTGGAGCTCCTGGAAGGTCTCGGCTGGGCTGTTCCCGCCAATGCGCCGTCAGCCGCCCGGGGGGCGACATCCCGGAGGACGCCGTGAAGCGGGATCCCGGGATCGGGAGCTCCCGGCCCGAAAAACCCGCCGCGGCGAAGGCGGAAGGATCGGCGCAAGAGCAGCGCGACGCGATCTTCTCGCGTCCTCTCCCGCGCATCCACGACTTCCATTTCGGAGCCGAAACGGCCGGCGTCTTCGATGACATGCTGCCGCGCTCGGTTCCCTTCTACCCGGAAATCCAGAGGATGATCGGCGATCTCGTCGCCGATTTCGCCGCGCCCGGCAGTGCCATCTACGACCTGGGATGCTCCACGGCGACCACCTTCCTGTCGATTGCGCGGAGCCTGCCGCGCGAAATCGACCTCCGCTTCGTCGGCGTCGATTCCTCCGCGGAGATGCTCGACATCGCGCGGCGCAAGCTCGAGGAAAAGGACTTCCCCTGGCCCTTCGATTTGCAGCACAGCGATCTGAACCAGGGAGTCATCGTGCGCGACGCCTCGGTGGTCATGATGGTCCTGACCCTGCAGTTCATCCGGCCGCTATATCGCGAGAGTGTCATCCGCAGCATCAGCGAAGGACTCACCCAAAATGGCTGCCTGATCCTGGTGGAGAAGGTCCTGGCCGAGGATTCCACCTTCAATCGCCTCTTCATCCAGCACTACTACGAGATGAAGCGCCGCAACGGCTACAGCGATCTGGAGATAGCCCAGAAGCGGGAAGCCCTGGAGAACGTCCTCATCCCCTATCGCCTGGAGGAGAACGAGGATCTGCTGAAGCGGCAGGGATTCCGGCACGTCGATGTCTTCTTCAAGTGGTACAACTTCTGCGGCATCGTGGCGCGCCGATGAGCCTGACGAGCGCTGCCGAAGGAGTGCCGGGGGAGCGCGGCGAGGCGCAGCCCCTCGCCATCCGCATCGGCCATTTCCTCTTCAAACGGCGGAAGTTCGTCTTCCCCCTCGCCTCGCTCGCCATTCTCCTGCTCGCCAGACCGCGCCTGCTGTTCGGAAGCGAAGCCTGGGACCGGCTGCTGGACATCCTCGGAATCAGCCTGGCGCTGGCGGGGCAGGCGCTGCGCGCGCTGGTGATCGGGCTCGTCTACATCAAGCGGGGAGGCGAGAGCGGCTCCATCCATGCGGAGACGCTGGTCGTCGAGGGAGGATTCGCTCACTGCAGGAACCCGCTATACCTCGGCAACCTCATGGGATTCACGGGTCTCTTCCTGATCCTCAACGCCCCGATGGGGTATCTCGTGGGGATTCCCTTCTTCTATACCGCCTACTATTGCATCGTGGTGGCCGAGGAGGATTTCCTGCGCCGCCGCTTCGGGGCCGATTTCGAGGACTACTGCCGGCGCGTGCCCCGGTTCTTCATCTCCTTTCGCGGGCTGCGCGCCACCGTGGGGAACCTCCGGTTCAACTGGAGACGCTTGATTCGGAAGGAATACGGCACCGCCTTTGTCTCCCTCACGATGCTGCTGGGACTGCTGGCCTATCAGAGCTGGTGGTTTCAGGGATGGCCCGCCGCCAGGCCGGCCTTGATCCGGCTGCTCGCGCTCTGGCTTCCGCTTCCCCTCGCCTACGCCACCGCCAGGTACTTCAAGAAATCGGGCCGTCTGGGACGCTCCTGACGCCGGCCCCCCGTCGTGGTTTTCAGGGCAACCAGACTCCGCTTCTTCCCAAACCAAAACATTACAAATGGCCGAATCTCAGGGATTCACCTGATAGGGAATGCATCTGCCAGCGGGCATAATCTCCGCATGAAGCACACTTTGCGGGTCTTCGAGCTCGCCTCCGGCGCCTGCCTCGCCCTGCTGATGGCACGAGGCTGTTCCGCAGCCGCCCCGCAGCAGACGGCCGTGGTGGCGCCCGGATCGGAGTCATTCGTGGCGGAGCTGCAGAAGTACACCGAGGCGACCAAGCCTTTGCGCCAGAAAGCCGAGAGCGAGGTCCCGAAAGGCAACACGCCTGGGAAACAGGCGGTGTCCCAGGAAAAGCGCCGTGCCGTCCTGGGCAAAGACATCTGCGACTTGAGAGCGAAGGCGAAGCAGGGTGATCTGTTTACGGCCGAAGGCATGACCTATGTCAAGCATGCGATCGCCTCCGCCTTCCAGGGACCTGCGGAGGCCACCGTGCGCGACGCTCTGGAGGAGCAGAACGATCCCACCATCTACAAGGGACCGCCTCCGAAGGTCGCGATCAATACGCGCATCAACGCACCGCCCCTGCCGGCCGTCCTGACCGTGGATCTGCCACCGCTCCCCAAGGAGGTCGAGTATCGGTTCTCCGGCAGAACTCTCATCCTGACCGATGCCGAAGCGGTCTGCGTTCTTGACTTCATTCCCAACGCGCTCCCGGAAGCGCCACAGAAGTCTCCGGGAACCACGGCAGCCTCGGCGCCGGCGCAAAAGACCTACTCCTACCTCGCCATGCCGCAGATTTCCCGCTCCCTGCGCTTCGCCGTGCTCGGCGATACCGGGACCGGCGGACCGGACCAGCGCAAGATGGCCGAGACTCTCTGGAGCTACTACTCGCAGGGGAACCGCTTCAAGTTCATCCTGCTGCTGGGAGACAACCTCTACGCCGGGCTCGAGGGGGCGACGGATTACCGGCGGCAGTTCCTGGATCCCTACAAGGCCTTCCTGGACGCGCGGGTGGAGTTCCGGGCGACGCTCGGTAACCACGACCTTGCAGGGCAGGTCGACTTTCCCCCCTTCCACATGGGCGGCAAGCCCTATTACAGCTTCCACGAGCAATACAGCACCTTCGTTGCCCTCAACAGCAACGACCCCTCCAATCCCGCCCAGCGCGAGTGGCTCGACAAGCAATTCTCGAACAACAACGACTGGCGCATCTGCTTCTTCCACCATCCCCTCTTCTCCTCGGGAACGCATGCGCTCGAGTCCAAGGAGATGCGCGGCTGGCTCGAGGAGGACCTGGTCCGCAACCAGGTGAACGTCGTCTTCAATGGGCACGAGCACTTCTACGAGCGCAGCAAGCCGCAGCGCGGCATCCAGTACTTCGTGAACGGCAGCGCCGCTAAGCTCCGCCTCGGGGACCTGCATCCACAGGACTTCACCGACTTCGGATACGACAAGGAGAACGTGGGCATGCTGGTGGAGATCTCCGGCGACTCGCTGTTCTACCAGGCGCTCGGGGTGTCGGGCCGCACCATCGACTGCGGCGTCGTCTACCGCACCCGCGAGGCCGCCACCAAGGGGTCCCAGGACGACGTGACGCGGCGCTGGCTGCGCTCCTGCGACGAGGCCCGACGCTGGCTGCGCACTACCCCCGACAATTCGAATACTCTATCCAAGACGACCCGATGAACACTGGCGTCAGGTTCGACCCGAACCGGGAGGAGCGTCATGAAGAATCCTGTATCGCGTTACCGGCTGCCCGCCGGAAGCCGCCGATTCGTCCCTGCGCTCGTCGCCGCGCTGCTGCTCGGCGCGCTCCCTGAAGGCGCCTTCGCCGGGACCACCAAAACCCCCGCCGAGCCAATCAGCAGTCTCTGGGTGAAGCCTGTCGACCTGCCGTCGCGGGACCTCTTTGCCGGGCCACCGGGCCCCCAGATTGCGTCGGGGGAGACTTTTCATTTCAAGAGCTCCGACACGAAGGGCCACAGCGACGGGTACGACGTCAAGGACTCGAAAGGGCGAACCTGGGATGTAAAGCTCGGCGACGAGGCCCAGCCAGAGGTCGTCACTTCGCGCATCCTGTGGGCCCTCGGCTACCACCAGCCGATCGTGCGGTACGTGTCGCACTGGCGCATGGCGGGCGGACCCACCACGCAACCGGAGCCCGGCCGTTTCCGCCTCGCCTCGGACCACCGGACGGAAGGGGAATGGTCATGGCACAAGAACCCCTTCGTGGAGACCCCCGCGTATCGGGGCCTCGTGCTCGCGAACGTCATTCTGAACAACTGGGACCTGGACCGAACCAACAATCGCGTCTATCGCAGCGATCTCTGGCCAAAGGGGCAGGAGAGGCGCTACGTCGTGCAGGACGTGGGAGCCTCCCTCGCCAAGACCCGCTGGCCGATCGGAACGCGCAACGATCTGGAGGACTTCGAGAGCCAGGACTTCGTCATCGGCGTGCGCAACGGCCGCGTCGAGTTCGACTTCCACGGGAACCACACCGATCTGGTGCGCGACATGAAGCCCCCGGATGTCGCCTGGATCTGCCGCCTCATGAGCCGTCTCAGCGACCGGCAGCTCGACGACGCCTTCCGGGCGGCGGAGTATCCGCCCGAAGTGCGAGCCCGATATGTCAGGAAGATCAGGGAAAAGATCGCGCAGGGCCTCGAGCTTGGCGACGGGCGCGAGGCGCGGCGGTGAGGCGGGGTGCGGCGTGCGCCGCCGGTTTGCGGGCTGTTCTGCTCCTTGCCGGAATGCTGATCACCTGGGCGCCCGGACTGCCCGCCAAAGAAGACTCCCCTGCTGCTCCCATTCCAAACGGCGACTCCAGCGCCCTGGCGGTGAACGAGCAGTCTCCCAAGACCCTCATTGCCGAGCTGAAAACCGCCGGCGTCCGCCTGCCGGTGGCGACCCTGCTGGGAGCGGCCCTGGCCTTCCGGCCCCGCCGGCGCGGAACCCCGGACCGCCAGCCGGCGGTCATCCAGACGCAGATCGTCCTCGCCATCGTGGGGGCCGTGATCATGCTCGTGGTGGGTTCCAACCTGGCGCGGGCCTTCGGAATCGTCGGCGTGGCCAGCCTGATTCGTTATCGCTCCAAGATCAGCGATCCCAAGGATGCCGTGGTGATGCTCTCGGCGCTGTCGGTGGGGCTGGCATCCGGAGCCGGTCTGCTGGCGCTGGCCAGCTTCGCGACGCTGTTCCTGGTGGGAGCGCTATGGCTCCTGGAGGGGTTCGAGCCGCAGACGCGGCGGTTCGAGGTGTCGATGAAGCTCGGGCCCAAGACCTCCGACTTGCGCCCGCGCATCGAGCAGCTCCTGCGGCGCTACCACGCCGATTTCGAACTGCGCAGCTCGTCGGAGGAGGAGGTCTCCTACGTGGTGACCGTGCCCTTGATGCTCCAGACCGACCGGATCTCCAGCGCGCTGACGAAGCTGGCCCCGGAAGGAAAGGGCGGCATCGAGTGGAAGGAGCCTCCCAAGGTCAAGTAGCGTGCCTCAGGCGATCTTCTCTTCGCTCACTTTCTCGCTACCCTCCGCAAACTTGCGAATCCAGTCCAGCTCCGAATAGCAGCGGGATTTGGGAAGGAAGGCGTCGGCACCGCAGACCCGGGCCGCCCGCCGGTAGATCGGCTCCTGGTAGATCGAGCAGACGATGATCCGCACTTCGGTATCCCAGGCGCGGATCAGGCGCACCGCTTCAAGACCGTCCATGCGCGGCATCGAAAGATCCATCAGGATCAGCTCGGGCTGCAGCGCGCGTGCCAGCTCCACCGCCTCCTCGCCGTCGCGGGCTTCCCATACCTGGAAGCCCCCTCGGGTTTCCATCACTCGCTTCAGCGTACTTCGGAATCCGAGATCGTCATCCGCGACCAAGACTTTCATCGATGGCTCCTTAGAAATCGGATCGTCGGGCCGTTCCATCAGGTACATCGCCAGAATTCTTGCTTGAGCGTCCCTTCGATGGGATGGCATCTTTTTCATGTTCATGTCCGTTTCTCCGCTGCAAAGACCCCACCGACCACGCTCCCAGATTAGGGTCCGATGCGAAGAAATAGAACCGGGTCTATCCCGGACACGTCAGGTAGAGAATCCCTGGACTGGGGGCCCAAATCGACGACAAATGACCATTGAAGTAAGGGATTCACCTGCAAGATTCCTTCCGGTTATTGGCCTCTTGAGCTCGTGGGTTTTTCCCCAGACCCCACCACGCACGCTGGCCAGCCCGGCGAGAGAAATGAAAACCTAGTAGGGGCCGGCTCCCGGTCCGTCTTGCGCCGACGGACCCAGAACGTCGAGCGCCGGAGAGCGTCGGGGCCGCGCCGTGCCTCGCGAATTCCTCTTCTACAGCCTGCGACTTGGAAAAGTTCCTGAACGGCCGCCCTACGGCTGGGTCAGGCCGAGCCGAATCGCGTAACGCACCAATCCTGCGGTCTCGTGAATGTTCAGCTTGTGCATGATCCTCGTCCGATGGGATTCGGCGGTCTTGACGCTGATATCCAGGACCACGGCGGCTTCCTTGGTCGTCTTACCTTCCGCGATCAGCTGCAGGACCTGTCTCTCGCGGGCCGTCAGCGGATCCATCGGGAGCTCGTTCTTGGCCAGAAACGCCGAGATCACGACGCGCGACACACCGGGGCTCAGATAGAAATGGCCTCGCTGCACCTCGCGAATGGCCTGCAGCAGCTCCCCCGAGGCGCGTGTCTTCACCACGTAGCCCACGGCCCCCGCGCGCAGGGCCTCCAGGACGTAGGAGTCCTCGGAGTGCATGGTGAGCAGGATCACCTTGGCGCTCGGGTTGGACTTCAGGATCTCGCGAGTGGCGTCCATTCCGTTCAGCAACGGCATCGCCAGGTCCAGAAGTATCAGGTCGGGCCGCAGCGACTCCGCCAGCCGCACCGCCTCGCGGCCGTCGGACGCTTCGCCGGCGATCTCGAATTTTTCGCGTTCCAGCAGAGCCTTCAGGCCCTGGCGGACCATGACGTGATCATCCGCGAGCAATATGCGCAGGGACATGTCTGACCTCCATTGGAACGCGCACCCAGATTTCGGTGCCGCACCCGGGGACCGCCTTTACCGAGACCGTCCCCCCCAGCACGGACAGGCGTTCTTCCATGCCGATCAGCCCGAGCCCGCTACGCGCGCCGGGCGCCATGACTTGCGTCGCATCGAAGCCGATGCCGTCGTCGCACACGGCGCAGACGATCTCGCCGCCCTCCTGGCGGAGCCGGACCACCACCCGCCTTGCGCGGGCGTGGCGGCTGACGTTGGTCAACGCCTCCTGCACCACCCGGTAGAGCGCGGTCTCGAGGCCCGCGGCGAGACGATCGTCGATCTCGCTCTCCACCTCGATATGCAGTCCGCCGCGCTTCGACACCCCTTCGGCCAGGAACTCCAGCGCCGGAACCAGCCCCAGATCGTCGAGGATCGTGGGGCGCAGCTCGTGGGAGATGCGGCGCAGCTGCTCTTCCATTTGATCGAGGAGGGCGCGCGCCTCCTGCAGGCGGCGGCGGTTGCGCGGCGGCAGGTCCTCTTCCAGCTCGGCCAGGGCGATGTGCGCCATCACCAGCAGCTGCCCTGATTCGTCGTGCAGGGCATGGGCGATGCGCTGCGCCTCCTCCTCGAGGCGCTCGTTCAGCCGCCTCCAGGCCGCCGTGGTCTCGCGGAAGGTCATCTGCGTCATCTCGTAGGGCGAAAGGCTCTCCACCAGGAGGGCCTGCGAGGCTTCGAGCACCTCCGGCAGCCGCGCAGCGCCGCCGTCCTGCATCATGGCACGGAGGGCCTCGTGGTGCAGGGCCATCATATGCAGCAGTCCGATGCCGCCGTCGAGAGCCGTGCGTCCCAGCTCGTAAGCGCGCTCGAGGGTCTGTTCCCCTCCCCGCTCGAGGTGTTCCTTCAGAAGAGCTCGCACCTGCTGGCGCAGAATGATCGCGTCGACGCTCACGGGACCTCCTCCGGATAGCGAGCCACCAGGACGAGGGCGTCGTCGGTCCCCTTCTGATGGCGCTGCAGAATGTGGTTGGCGATTTCCTGCGGCGGCAGCCCGCGCCGCACCGTGTCGGACACGGGCCCTTCGATGCCATCGGTGAACAGCACCAGGGTGTCGCCCGGCGCGACCGGCAGCCTCTGGGCCTCGAAGATGGGAATGCGCAATCCTACGAGGCCGGCCTTCAGGAGGAGCGACTCACAGCCCCCGCCGCCATTGGCGCGCAGCAGGCGTCCCTCCACGTTCCCGACGCCGGCCCAGGCGAAGGTACCGTCCGCAAAGCGGAAGGAGGCGAGGCTCATCACCACTCCGCGCGCCGCGCGCAGGCTCTCGTGGCAGCGGGCGAACAGCGAGGCCAGATCCTCGGAGGGGTGGGCCTCGAGCATCGAGCCGGCGATATGGGCCGCCTCGTGCGCCTCCTGCCCGTGGCCCAGCCCGTCGAGCACTCCCAGCAGCATGCCGCCGTCGAAGCCGCATACCACATGCCGGTCCCCCGAGAGCCTCCGGCCCGCCAGCGTCTCGGCCGCCACGCCGAACTCGAGCCGCACGCTGCTCATCGCATCCACTTGCGAATCGTCACGCGGGTGCCCCGGCCCGGCGCGGAGTCGATCTCGAAATCGTCCATCAGCCGCTTCACCCCCGGCAGCCCCAGCCCGAGGCCTCCCGAGGTGGAATGGCCGTCGCGCATCGCCTGCGGGATGTCCCGGATACCCGGCCCCTGGTCGCGGGAGACCACCACGATGCCGCGCCTCGAGCCTTCGACGAGGATGCGCACCGCGATCTCGCCGCGCTCGGCGTAGGTCACGATGTTGCGGGCCAGCTCCGAAATCGCGGTGGCGATCATGGCCAGATCTCCCGGGGAGAATCCGACCTCGTGGCCGATGGCGCGGCCCTGCTGCCGGGCCACCACGATGTCGGTGTCGGACTCGATCGGGACGACGCATTCCTGTCCCTTCACGGCGGACCCGTCGAGGCCCGGGCGGCCTATCTGGCGCGGCGAAAGCTTCGCTTCTATCCGATGAGCCACGATAACGGTTCTCTGATCGCCTCACGCCGTCGTCTGATCCAGAAAGGAAAGCCCTTCCTCGAGGTCCAGTGCGGTGCCCACCCCCGCCAGGCTCAGCCCGAGCTGCACCATCGCGAATGCCACCTCGGGCTGGATTCCGACGATCACGGTTTCGGCCCCGCGCAGCCGGATCATGTGTGCGAGGTCGCGCAGCGTGCGGGTTGCGAACGAGTCCATCACATCGAGCACCGTGACGTCCACGATCACTCCGCGCGAGCGCAGCCGCCCCACTTTCTCCACCAGAGCGTCCCGGAAATGCACCAGATCGGCGTCGTTGAGCGCCGACTGGATCGAGGCGATCAGGTAAGGGCCCTGCTTGAGAACGGGGACTTCCACTCTCGGCTTCCTTCTAGGCGGGCGCCGACGCAGTGCCTCCGGGAACGACCTTGTACGCCAGCAGCCTTTCCGCCTCTTCGATGCCGCCCTGCAGATCGCCCACGGTGTTCATCTTGGTCAGATCGACGCCGATGGTCACCAGGATCTGGGCGATGCGGGGCGAGAGTCCCGTGACGATGACCGTGGCTCCCAGGAGTCGAGAAGCTTCGACCGTCTGCACGAGATGGTTTGCGACGTTGTTGTCGATGGCTGCCACGCCGGTGATGCCGATGACCACCACCTTGGCGCGGTTGGTGCGTATGGCGCTGAGAAGCTGCTCGGTGAGCTGCCGGGCGCGCTGCGGGTCGATGGCGCCGATGATCGGCAGGATCAGCAGGCGCTCGCGGACCTGCAGGACGGGAGTCGACAGCTCCCGGATTGCCTCCTGCTGCTCGCGGATGATGCGCTCGCGCTCCTGCACGAAGCCCACCGCCACCGTGTTGGCGATGCGGTTGGCCGCCGGCTCGTAGGCGTCCAGGATGCGGTTCAGCAGCGCGAAGTCGGTCTGGTACTTGGCGAACAGCGAGCGGGCCAGCACGTCGCGCAGCAGGAGGACGATGCCGATGACCTCGTGCGTCTCGACGCCGCGCGGAATGATGCGCTCGGAGAGGTCCCGGGCGTAGGCATCCAGTGCCTCCAGGGTCCCGGTCTCCAGGGCTTCCACGTAGTTGTCATAGACGGTCGTCGCCTCGGCGAACACCTCTTCCTGCGACATGGCGGTCAGCAGCTGGGCCTGCGTGATGCGCCGTGCCCATTCCTCGCGGTTCTGCGTGCGGTTGCGCCGCAGCAGCGAGACCAGCTCGCGCAGCAGCACCGTCTCGGTTTCCCCCGCCGGCGCAGCGCCTTGCAACTGAGCTCCCGATTCGTTCATCGTGGTGGGCCCCCGGTTTGTTGCGGTGTCACGGAGTCGTGGTAGGTTGGCGAAACCTGCCTTCTCGGCCGAAAGCGCGCGCGAATCGCCGGAACCCGTCGCCGCCGCTCCTGGATTTCTACCGATCGACCCTGAGCGCTCCAAGGTTTTCATGGGAATCCTCCGAGTAGGGCATCGACGGGACAATACCCGCAGGCCAGGGGGTGGGCTATACGGTAAAAACCCGATCCATCAGGGACTTTAGACCTGACCGTGGGGGTCTTTGAGCACCCGATTTGACGGTCGATGCCCTGGTCGGGGAGGATCCGAGACCTGCGGGAGGAGAATCCTCGCAAGAAAGGAGGCCGCGCGTGATGGAGCTGCAGACACGAAGCGTGATAAGTCCCATCGGAACCCTGTGTCTCTATGCGAGCGGGCCGGCGCTCGTGGCGCTGGCGCTTCCGGGAGGGGACGAGGAGCTGCGGGCCTGGCTCGCACGTCGCTTCGGAGATTTCCGGACCCGTTCCGAAAGCGATCCGGCGGGAGCGGCTTCCGCCTTGCGGGCTTACTTTGCCGGCGAGCTCGCGGCGCTCGATCGGATCGAGGTCGATCCGGGTGGCACCTCTTTCCAGCGCTCCGTCTGGATGGAGCTGCGCCGAATCCCGCCGGGCACCGCAATTTCCTACGCCTGCCTTGCATCCAGGGTCCGCCGGCCAAAGGCAATGCGCGCGGTGGGCGCCGCCAACGGCAGTAATCCGATCCCTCTCGTCCTGCCCTGCCATCGCGTCGTGGCCGCCGACGGCACCTTGTGCGGCTACGGGGGCGGGCTCGAAGCGAAACAATGGCTCCTCGTGCACGAGAAGGCCCTGGCCTCGGGGGCCTGGCGCCTCGAACTTCCCTCCTCCCAGCTCCCGCTTCTCTAGCCCCCGCGGGACAAAGATACCGTCGGCACGACGACGGACCGCCGTGCAGGCTGTGCGGGATCCGCCCACGCGGCTTCACCCTCCCACCGTTCCTTTGACGTCTCGGCTCCTATCCGGGCCCGGACGCGCCCCGCAGCCCGCTATTGAAGGGCGCGAAAGAGCCCGGGCGGCACATTTTCGCGATCTCCTTGCACCCCCCCGGACCGGTGCCTACCTTTGGACCCGGCACCCGAAGCCGCCCCGTGAACCGGCGCGGCAGGGATGGCCGTATTCGAGGGTCGAAACGGATCGCTAAGGAGGGTCGGTAATGAAGCGTTTCCTGTGTTGTGCAGCACTCGTGGCGCTGATCGGCGTCCCCGCTTTTGCGGCCAGCAACACGACGTCGAGCAGCACGACGGGCACCGAGAAGGGCGAGATCGGCTTCGGCTTCGGCCAGGGCAACGTGGGCGCCGATGAGACGACCGGCGTCGACTCCGCCATGTTCCTCGGCCTGCGCGGCGGCTACAACTTCAACCCCGCGTTCGAGCTCGAGGGACAGTTCGCCTCCGCTTCCGAGAACGGCGATGTTGCCGGCATCGACGTCGACACCACGATGCGCTACCTGATGGCGAACGGCGTCTACAACTTCCGCCCCGCGAAGAAGGAGCTGGTTCCCTACGTGATGGCGGGAATCGGCCAGGCCACGACCGAGGTCGAGGCGGGCGGCGTGAGCGTGGACGACAGCACGATGGCGTTCCAGATCGGCGGCGGCACGCGTTATTACTTCGGCAAGAGCAAGCGGACCGGCTTCCGTGCGGACCTGTCGATCCTGAAGCACGACAACTTCGACGACAGCACCACCGTGAAGACCCTGACCGCCGGATTCACCTGGAAGCTCGGGAACCGGTAAGCCTCACCGCCGGCTCCTTCAAGCCCCGATCGCCTCGCGCGATCGGGGCTTATTCTTTTTGGGCGGGAGAAGCCAGGGGTGCGGACGCCGTGCCGTACGGCGCATTGGGTGCACCTCGGCGCCATTCCCTCGGTGGTCTGTTCTTGGGGCGTGGCGAAGGTCAGGGAGTCGCGATCCGGTTGCGGATGGCGTAACGGACCAGATCGCTGAGGGAATGAGAGCCGAGCTTGCGCATGATGTTGGTGCGATGCGTCTCCGCGGTGCGCACGCTGATTCCCAGGATGTCCCCCACTTCCTTGTTGCTCTTGCCTTCGGCGAGCAGCTGGATCACCTCGCGCTCGCGCGAAGTGAGGGTCACCGCTTCCCAGCGCTCCCCTTCCGCACCGCCGCCGGAGCCGCGCTCCAGGACCCGCTCGGCGACCCTCGAGGTGAAG
>DASTZC010000058.1 GCA_035764505.1 Candidatus Polarisedimenticolia bacterium | reverse complement strand
GCGATCGTTCATCCGGTAGCGGCGCTCGAGCTCCTTGGCGGTCGGCGGAGCGCATTCCATCTGCAGCAGCGTGTAGTTCCCGTCCTCATGGCGGCCGACGCGGTAGGCCAGGCGGCGCTTGCCCCAGCGCTCCACCTTGCGGACGGTCCCGCCGGCACCCTGGATGGCTTCCTCGAACCCTTTCACCCACCCGCCGACTTCGTCGTCGGTGGCTCCGGGGTCGACAATGAAGATGGACTCGTATTTTACCATTCGTTCTCCCTCGGCCCGCCGCGGGGCGGGCTCGTTGATCAGGCCTGCCCGCGGGCAGGCTCCGGAGGCCCTGATTCGGGCTTCCGATTGTATCGGTTCATGGCGGCTTCCAACCCTTCGCTGAGAGCCGTCCCCAGACACTCGGCGGCGCGCGCCGCGGCTTCCACCGCCAGCGCCCGCTGATCCGAGTCGAACTCAGCCAGCACGTGCTCGGCAAGCGGCTCGTCCCCCGCCCCGATTCCCAGGCGCAGTCTCGCGAACGACTCCGTCCCGAGGACTTCGGTGATGGAGCGCAGCCCCCGGTGGCCCCCGTCGCTTCCCGCCGCCCGCAGCCGCATCATTCCCAGCGGCAGGGCCACGTCGTCGCAAACCACCAGGAGATCTTCCGGTCCGCTGCCGTATGTCTCCAGCAGGCAGGCGACGGCGCCGCCGCTGGCGTTCATGTAGGTCTGCGGCTCGGCGAGCAGGACCTCGATCTCCCGCAGGCTCCCACGCGCCACCCGTGAGTCGCACTCCTCGGAACGGAAGGGCCACCCCTGCCGCCGTCCCAGCTCCTCCAACGCCCAGAAGCCCAGGTTGTGGCGGGTGCCCCGGTATTTTGCTCCGGGGTTGCCCAAGCCCACCACGATCTTCAAGGCCACGGCCGGCTGCGGCTCACCCTTCCTTCTTCGATTCCTTCTTCTCGGGCTTCGCCGGGGCCTCGGAGGCACCTTCCGCCTCTTCCGTCGCCGCCTTGCCCTTCTTGATGACCTCGGGCTCGCTCACCTCCGCCACCGGCGCGGCGGCCGCCTCCTCTTCCTTCGCCGGCGGAGTGACGACCGCGACGACCTGATCGGGATCGGTGAGGACCTTCACGCGCGCCGGCACCTTCAGATCGGCGACCCTGAGGTTGTCGCCAATCTTCAGGGCCGAGATGTCTGCCTGGACGTAGTCCGGGATGTCCGCCGGCAGCGACTCGATCCGGATCTCGCGCAGCGGAATGTCCAAGATGCCGAGATCGAGCTTCACTCCGGGGGCCTCGCCCACCGTCTGGATCGGCACGTTCACCTGGATCGCTTCGTCCATCTGGATGCGGATGAAATCGGCGTGCTGCAGCCGGTTGCTCACCGGGTCGGTCTGGAAGTCCTTGATCATGGCGTAGCGGCGCTGGTCCTTGCCGACCAGGTGCAGCGTGAAGATGGTGTTGACGCCGCTCTCGAGGTGCAGGATGCGCTCCACCTGCTTGGGATCCACCGAGATCGGCACGGGAGGCTTCTGCGAGCCGTAGACGATTCCCGGGATCATCCCCGAGCGGCGCAGGCGGCGCGAGGGGTTCTTCCCGAACTCGGTCCGCGGAGTCACATCGATCACAATCTCTTCCATTCCTTCTCCTTCAAACAAACAGCGAGCTCACCGATGAATTGTTGTGGATCCTCTTGATCGCCTCGCCCAGCAGAGAGGCGATCGACAGCACCTCGACACGTCCTTCGCTCTGGCGCGTCGCATCCACGGGGATGGTATTGGTCACGACCACCTTCTCCAGCTCGGAGGCCTTGAGGCGCTCCTGGGCCGGCCCGGAGAGGACCGCATGCGTGAAGCAGGCATAGATCTTCCTGGCCCCTTCCTGCTTGAGCGCTTTCACGGTGCCGGTGAGGGTCCCGGCCGTGTCCACGATGTCGTCGACGATCAGGGCGTTCATTCCCTTGACGTCTCCGATGACGTGCAGGATCTCGGCGACGTTCTTCTCCACCCGCCGCTTGTCGATGATCGCCAGGGAGGCGTGCAGCCGCTTGGCGTAGGCGCGGGCGCGCTCGACCCCGCCGGCGTCGGGCGAGATGATCACCAGGTCCGGGATCTTCAGCTTGGCCACGTGCTCGATAATCACCGGCGCCGCGAACAGGTGGTCCACCGGGATGTCGAAAAAGCCCTGAATCGCCGGGGCATGCAGGTCCATGGTGAGGACCCGGTCCGCTCCGGCGGCAGTAATCAGATCGGAGACCAGCTTCGCCGAGATGGGCACCCGCGGCTTGTCCTTGCGGTCCTGCCGCGCGTAGCCGTAATAAGGAATCACGGCGGTGATCCGCTGTGCCGAGGATCGCTTCAACGCGTCCATCAGGATGAGCAGCTCCATCAGGTTCTCGTTGACCGGAGGTCCCAGCGGCTGCAGCGCGAAGACGTCGGTGCCGCGGACATTCTCCAGCACCTGGCAGTAGATCTCGCCGTCGCTGAAGCGCGTGAGGTTCAGCATTCCCTGCGGGACGTGCAGGTAGTCGCAAATCTCGCGCGTCAGCTGCGGATGGGCGTTTCCCGCGAAGACCTTGAGGGTACTGTCGACCTGCGTCTCGCGTTGCTTCATCGGCTCTCACCCTCGGCGCACCGGGCGCGATAGGCTCTCCCGCGGACAAATGGCTGGGGCGGGAGGATTCGAACCTCCGGATGCTGGATCCAAAGTCCAGTGTCTTACCGCTTGACGACGCCCCAGTGGCTCCTTGCACCCGAGAACGAAACTCACTGCGCGCGAGGAAACGATGGGAGCTTCGCCGGGAAGGCGCCGCGGGCGGGCGTACCCCGCGGACCGATTCCAGCCGGATGCAGCGAGATCCGCCGGAACCGGATCGCCCACACGCGCCGATCCTGTCGAAGCGGGCGTATACCCTAGCACCGCGCGCAGCGCGCTGTCAAGACTCCACGGCTCAATCAGATAGAGGGATGCCCAGGCGTCGCCGATATGCCGCGCGCCCCACCGGCGCGGCGGCATGTCGCTGCACCGCTCCCCAGCCTGGATCGTTGAGGGCGCGCCGGAGAGTGTCTTCGGAGTCGAAAACCCCGTAAAGCGATGGGCCGCTGCCCGACAGCGCCGCCGCCGTGGCGCCCAAGCGCAGCAGCCGATCGCGGTGCTCGGCGAGGACCGGGAAGCGCTCGAACAGGACCGCCTCGAAATCGTTGTGCAGCGCCGCGCTCGAGAGGTCCCCTGCCGCCGATACGAGTGACCCCTCCCTCTCCTCGCGGTCCGGAGCGACTGCGGCACGGGCGTCCCAGAGCCTGAAAGCCTCCGGGGTCGAAGAGTGAAACCCGGGCAGCACCAGGGCCAGCCAGCAGCTCGGAAGATCCTCGAGCGCCGCGAGGATATCGCCGCGGCCCGAGCCCAGCGCGCATCCTCCCACCAGGAAGAAAGGGACGTCGGCCCCCAGCGATGCCGCCAACCCACGCAGCTCCTCCTCCGGCAGCCTGAGGTCCCACAGGTGGTTCAGACCCATCAGTGTGGCACCGGCATTGGAGCTTCCCCCTCCGAGCCCCGCGGCGATTGGAATTCGCTTCCTCAAGACGATGGTGGCCCCCGGGAGTCCCGGATTCGAGTCGCGCAGACGCCGCGCTGCCTGCATCACCAGGTTGCTGTCATCGGACGGCAGATCGGTGCCTTCCACCCGCAGGCGAAGGGTGCGCGGGTGTTCGCGCAGCTCCAGCTCGTCGCACAGGTCGATGGTCTGGAAGCGGGTTTCCAGATCGTGATAGCCATCCGGCCGGCGCCCCAAAATGCGCAGTCCCAGATTCACCTTCGCGTGCGGAGCAATGTGCAGGCTTCTCATCGTCCGGACGGCTCCGCCGGATGGAAGCCGACGGGAGGAAGCAGCGAGAAAAGAGAAGTCTCGGGGGCGGTGAAGCGCAGCTCGCGCATCTCCAGGCGCAGCATCGCGCCGCGCGCCGGAAGGCGCAGCTCGGTGGCGCGAGGTATCTCGCCGGAAGCCGCCACGCTACGGTCCCAGCGGACCTCCACGGTGCCGGTCCGAGGATCGACGATCTCGGCGGAAGAAGGGCTGGCGTGAAGGAGATGAAGCTCCCCTCCTCCCGGGAGCTTGCAGGTCGTCGGTGCCTCTCCGGCACAGACCAGCCCCTGCATCGCTGCCGCCGGTCCGAGAACCAGTCGCGCCAGCAGATCGGAGGGGGCCTCGATCCCTACCAGGGCATCGAGCGCGCCGGCGCCATCCGGAAAAGTGCGATAGGAGCGTGCCGCGGGATCCAGGTAGAGCGCCCCCTCTTCCGAGGAGATGAGCACGGCCCGCGTGCTGCCGGCGGGATCCAGGATCTCGAGCCTCAGACTGGATGGGGCGAGGAAAGCGGCGGCGACCCTGGCGCGCGAGGTTCCTTCCGTTCCGGAGGACCGTGCGCCCAGCAGCGCGACGTAGCCCGGGATTTCGGCGGGCGGCTCCGGGAGCCGGGGCAGCGCCTTCGGATGGGCGCAGCCCGAGAACAGCAGCAGGCCCGCCGGCAGGACGGCCGCGATGGAAGGACGGATCAAGGGGCGCCCAGCTTGGCGCCGAGCTTGCGCATTTTCTTGCGCAGCTGTTCGGGCTTCTCCGGATTGCGATCCATCGCTTTCTTGTACTTGTCCAGCGCCTCGGAAGGACGGCCGAGCGCATCCAGGACGTCGCCGAGGTGTTCCAGGACCGTGGCGTCATCGCGCGATCCTTCCACGGCGCGCACCAGCTGCGCCTCCGCCTCGCGCGGATGTCCCAGGCGGAAGGTCACCCATCCGAGGCTGTCCAGAAAGGCGGCGTTCTCAGGCTGCAGCGCCACCGCGCGCTCGATGAGGCTCAGCGCCTCCTCGAGCTTCTCGCCACGATCCGCGAGCATGTACCCGAGGTAGTTCAACGCCTCGGCATGGTCCGGAAAGCGCTCCAGGTGCTTGCGGAAAGCCGCCTCCGCGTCCCGGAACCGGCCCGACTGCTCCATCAGGGCGGCGCTCTGGAAGGAGATCTCCCGCGAGTCGGGGTGCTTCTGCGCCGCCCGCCGCATCCACGCCTCTCCTTCCTTCGGCTGCTCGGCGCGCACGCAGGCCTGGACGATCAGAAGGTACGAGTCGACCGACTCCTTTTCATCCTTCAGGATCTCCTGGAAGATGGCACGTGCCGCGGTGCGCTCCCTCTGGCGCAGCAGCACCTCGGCCTCGAAGGCCTTGATCTCGACGTTCCCGGGGAGCTTCGCGGCCCCTTCCTCCAGGACCTGGCTCGCCTTCTCCAGGTTTCCCGAGTCCAGCTCGATGCGGGCCAGCAGCGTGTAGAGCTCCTCGGAGGGGCGCGAGGCGGCGTCGATGGCGCGGCGCACGTCCTTGGAGGCTTCCAGATAATCCTTCTGCAGGTAATGGATGACGCCCACCTGGAACGAGGCCAGGCCGTAGAACGCCTTTTCCTGCGTGGAGCCGCGCTGCGCCGTCTGCGTCAGGATCTGCTCGTACAGGGCGAGGGCCCGATCGTCCTCGGCACGCGCCTGCGCGATCCTCCCCAGGAAGAAGCGCGCCTCCAGCGAGCCGGGGTCCTGGTTGAGGGCGCGGCTGTAGATCTCCTCCGCCTGGCGCGGCTCCCCGTCCCCGAGCATCGATTGCCCGAGCGCCAGCAGGACGCGCACGTTGGCCGGGTCGGAATCGAGGGCAATCTGCAGGTGCTCCTTTGCCTCGCTGAACTTGCCGGCGGAGTTCAGCAGCGCTCCCAGGCGGTACTGGGCGAAGGCATTATCGGGATGGGCATCGACCAGCGGCTGGTAGATGTCGATCGCTTCCTGCGGCTTCCCCGCATCGTCCAGGACCTCCGCGAGCAGCTCGCGCGCTTCGCGATCGTCCCCCGCCTTGTCGATCGCCCCTTCGAGCAGCTTCCTCGCCTCCTCGTTGCGTCCCATCTCCAGATAGAGGCGCGACAGCCTGACGTCCAGCGCCGTCGAGAAAGACTGCTTCTGGCGGAACGACTCCAGAGTGGCGACCGCCGCGGCGGTGTCGCCGCGGCCACGCTGCAGATCGGCCAGGGCGATGGCGGAATCCTCATCCGCCTGATTGCCGTCGACGAGCTCCTGGTAGAGTGCCTCCGACTCTTTCATGCGCGACTCGACGTCCTCCCCCGAAGCCGCCCTGCGGAAGAGTATCTGCGCCAGCGTGCGCCGGGCCGCGGCCGAGGCGGGGTCCTTCTTGACCGCCTCTCGCGCCTCCAGCTCGGCGTCGTCGACCCGGTTCATGTTCGAGTACAAGGAGGCCAGCTCGAGCCGCAAGTCGGTGGAATCGGAGGTCTGAATCGCCTCGTTGAGATAGCGGATGGCGTCCGGCATCTCGTTTTTGAACTGCGCCTGCTGGGAGAGGCTGAACAGGTAGTAGGCGCGGGCGCGGTCGGCCGAGGATTCGGCAGCCCCCTGGGCGGCACCGGCGAGAACCAACGAAAGGATCCCCCCCGCGAGCGGGCGAAAGGCTCCGCCGGCGCGGCGAAGCCGCGTTTGGCGGAGAGAAGCTGCAGACGGATGATTCAAAGGGTCTCCTCGGCAGATCTCAGGCGGCCTGGCGTTGCGGGCCGTCCTGCCGGAGGACCTCGAGTGCTTTCTTCATCTGGACGTCCTCGGTGCCCGATTCGGCGTCTTTGGCCTGCGCCACGTCGGGCGAAAGCCCTGTCCCGTTCCAGTCCTTGCCGGCGGGCGACAGGTACTTCGCGACCGACAGCCGGATGCCGTCTCCGGCCGGGAGAGTGATGACCTTCTGGAGCGTTCCCATCCCCCAGGTCTTCTCGCCCACCAGCGACGCCCCGGCCCGGTCCCTAAGCGCCGCGGCGAGAACCTCGGCGGCACCGGCGGTGCCGCCGTCCACGATCGCCACCAGGGGTCCTTTCCAGACGGCGGGTGAAGCCGGCGCCGTCAGTTCGGAATTTCCCGCCTTGCGATCGGCGACCTGGGCCACGACCCCGGCGCCGGCAAAGAACCCGGCAACCTTCACCGCTTCTTCCATGCGCGATCCGGCGTTGGCGCGAAGATCGATGATGAGCTTGCGGGCACCCTGGGTCTTGAGGGAAGCCAGACTCTTACGGACCCGCTCGGCGTCTCCCTCCAGCAGGGAGCTGACCTTCAGCACTCCGGTGCCCGGCTCGGGGAGCGTGGCAACCACCGCGGCCCGCGCCGGAGTCTTGCGCACCAGGCTCATGTCCTCGCTGCGCGCCTCGGTGCCCCGCAGGACGTTCAGGCGCACGGTGGACCCGGGCTTTCCCTGCAGCGCCTGCGTCGCTTCCCAGGCTCCCATCTTCATCGTCGACTTCCCGTCGACCGTGAGGATGACGTCTCCCGTGGAAAGGCCGGCCTTGCGCCCCGGCGAGTCCTCCATGGCCGAGACCACGACGGCATACCCACGGCGCTTCGACAGGACCAGGCCCAGATCGGCCGGACCGCTCCTGCCGCCGCTCGCGGCGAGATGCACCTCCGCGGCCGACAGGTATTCGCTCTGCGGATCCAGAGCCTCGAGCATCCCCCGGTAGGCTCCTTCCATCAGGGCGTCGTCCTTGACCGGCTCGACGTAATTGTTGCGTACCAGGTACAGGACCTCGTTGAACAGCTTGAGGAAGGAATAGGTCCCTTCCACGGCCAGCGAGCGCCCCAGCACGCCTCCCAGCAGGACGAAGGCGACCAGAGCGCTCGACACGGCCAGCATCGCTTTGCGCCCGCGATCCATGGGCATCATCCACCGCCTCCTATCTCCGGGTCAGCCAGATCACCGGATTCTCAGGTTTGCCATCCTTCAGGATTTCGAAAAAAAGCCTCGGTCCCTCCAGGGAGCCGGTATCGCCGGCACTCGCGATCACCTGTCCCGCCGCCACGTGATCCCCCGCGGCCACCTTGCGCTCGGAGGCATGGGCGTAAACCGACATGTAGCCGTCGCCATGATCCAGCACGATAAGGTTCCCGTACCCCTTGAACCAGTCGCTGAAAGCCACCTGCCCCTCGTGCACGGCATGCACAGGCTCTCCGGTGGACACGGCAATCTCGATGCCGGGATGCGGCACCAGCGTCTCGAACCTGGTGCTCTTCTGGGCGCCGAACGGCACCAGCATCTTCCCCGGGACCGGCCAGGGGAGGAGCCCGCGAAATCGGCCGAACCCCAGCGCCATCCCGGCGGCGGGAGATCCTCCCTCCGCCAAGGTCTTGACCAGGCTCGCCAGCGCCTTCTCCGTCTCCATCATCTCATCCAGGAGCTCCTGTTGCTTCGAGGTCTCCTGCTGCAGCCCCGAGAGCATCCGCGAGCGCTCTTGCTTCACCGATCCCAGCTCCTGCCGGCGCTCCATCTCGCGCGCCCGCAGGGTCGATAAGGTGCGCCGCTGCGTTTCGAGCTGCGCCTGGGTGGCACGCCACTGCGCCTCCAGACTGCGAAACTCCGCCACCCGCTCCTGATCGGCGGCGGCCGAGCGCTCCGCGAGTCGATAGGCGCTGACCACTTCGGCCGGATTGTCGGAGGTCAGGAGCACACGCTCGGCCCGCACCGGACCGGCCCGGTACATCGCCCGAATCCTCTCGGCGAGCTGCCGGCGGCCGCTCTCCAGCTTCGCCTGACTCTCCTCCGCCCGGCGGGTGGCTTCCTTGAGCTCGGCGCGGCAGCGCACCAGCTCCGCGCCGGTCAGCGCGATCTGCCGCTCGTGCAGCGCCATCTCCAGATCCATGCGATGCAGATCTCCCAGCAATCCCTTCTCCTCGTCCCGCGCCCTGCCGACCATCGCCTGGAGGCGGGCGATCTCTTCCCGGACCCGATCCAGACGGCGACTCTCCTCCGCGCGCGCGTCCGGGTCGTCCGCGCGCGCCATGGCCGCCAGGCTCACGAGCGCCAGGGCCACGCCGATCCGTGCGGCGGCGCGCGCCCCGCGGCGCATCAGAAGAAGCTCCGGCCGTCGATTCCTTCCACCGGCGGCAAATCCAGGACCTGCAGGACGCTCGGGAAGACATCCTGGATGCCGGGATTCTCACGCACCAGCTTGCGCGACGAGAAGAGGATCCCCGGAACCAGGCTCGGATCCACCGAGCAGTGATCGCCGCTCCACAGCTTGCGGTTGTCCTCCACCGTGTTCGGCGGCACCTCGCCCAGGGCCGTCTGCCATCCCACGCGGTAGTGCTCGCTGTTGGCCGCCCGCAGGTCGGGGATGAGCGCCGGATCGAATCCCTTATACATATCTTCGCGCCGGTAGACCCGCAGCACGGGGTGCTCTCCGGTGTCGGGATCGACGTAGGCCTGCAGCCCGTCGATAATCCCCTGGCGCACTGCTTCGTATTCCTGCCCCGGCGCGACGCTGCCGCGCGGCTCGCGTCCCGCGAGGTTCACGTAAATGCTCCCCAGCCCCATGGCATAGGCGCGCGTCCGGGACCAGTCGACGAACTTGAAGAACTCCCCCGTCTCCCCGCGATCGAACAGGTCCTCCAGGCTGCGCGTGCCGCCGGGTCCTTCCTTGAGGATCATCCAGCCGTTGCGCACCAGCCAGGTGTTGTAGTTCATCCCGCGCCGGAACGAGGCGAAGCCGTGGTCCGAGCAGACCATCAGCAGCGTCTCGGGAGGCAGCATGGCGCGCGCCTTGCCCACAATCGAGTCCATCCGGATATAGGCCTTCTCCATCTCGGAGCCGAAGCGCGCCGCCTCCACCGGGTCGTAGAGGGGGTGCTTCGGATCCAGCATCCGCCACCAGAGATGTCCGATGCGATCGGGAAAGTCGTAGACCTGCACGTAGAGGCGGTCCTCTCCCGATTTCAGGAAGCGGTCCATCATCGCCTCCTGCTTGCGCACCGTGAAGTCCATGTCCTCCAGGAACAGGGTGTCGTCTCCCAGCCCCGCGCTCGGGGTCCAGGTGTCGATCGGCCAGCCCAGCGTCTTGAACAGTCCGATCGACGGGACCAGCGAGGCGGCAAACCCCTTCGGAGAGGAAAACGGGATCGGCTCGAAATCGGGATGGAAGTTGATCGGCGACAGGTAGAGCTGCACGTGCGGCTTCAGGGAAAGCAGCTTGAAGCGCGCCATGCCGCGGATCCCACCGACGTGATCCACCAGCCAGTTCACCGGGAAATCGAGGACGAACCAGTCGCTCCACTCCCCCGGCGCCAGTGTCTGCTCATGGCCCGACACGCGCACCTTGAGCGAGCTGTCTCCCACCTCCAGATCCATGGGCAGATCGATCCGGCGGGCGATTCCGCGGTCCTCGAGGTCCTTCTCCGCCTTCTTGCGCGCCGCCGAGCGGTCGGCCCCCTGCGGCAGGGCCGCCAGCGCGTCGTCCACCCGGTAGTCGAAGAACGGCTTGTTGTAGGGTCCCACCACGTGCGTCTCGAGATGCCCGCGATCGGAGTCGAGCTGCACGAACTCGATGCTGAACTGGTTCTCTTCCAGGCGGCTCTTCAGCGCGGCGTCGGAGCTGTAGAAAGCGGGCGAGCCGATGCGGCCGCGCAGGTCGGGAACGCCCAGCCCCGAAAGCATGGCGCCGCCATGCATCGGCTCGGCGGGAAAGGTATTGGGGACGTGCAGGACGCGGCTGCGAACGCCGTGCTGCGAGGCCCAGCCCCACATCGTCGTCCCTTTGCGATGGTTGATGGCGTTCGGCACCTCGGCCGGCAGCTTGGTCTTTGCGACCCATCCCGCTCCCGAGCCCCCCGCCACCGCGAGCAGCACCGTGCCGATGGCCACCCACCGGCGCGCCGGCCGGGCCAGCCAGGCGACGGCGCCTCCGAGGAGCAGCAGCGCCAATCCGACGGCGCACCCTGCCGCCACGGGTGTCCGAGCTCCCAGCATGAAGGGCTTGCGGCTCTCCGTCGCCATGGCGAATTCCGGCACATAGGTGCCGTCGATGCGCTTGAGGAAGTCGAAAATCTCGGTCCTGCCCGGGTTGATGCCGGTGGAGAAGGTGGACCAGGAGACCGGAGTCTGCGGCGGATTGGTGGTCGCCAGACGCGTATAGCTCCCTTCCTGGGACAGCTTCGAAAGGTTGGGCAGCTTCCCCTCCCCCATCAGCTGCTCCACCAGCTTGGGGTCGGCCCCGTCGAAGCCCAGAATGACGACCCGCGGCTTCCCGGCCGGCGCCGCCGCGCACAGCGACGCAGCCAATCCGGCAACTATAAGAATGATGGTGAGACGCACGCTTGTGTGGACCGAGGAAGAGGGGTTCAGGATCGGGCAGCCGCTTACGAACGGGAGAAATTATAGTGCTGCCGCGTGCCTCCAACAACCGGCGGAGCTATCTTTTGCCTCCCTTGCCTTGCCGGCGTATTCCTCCTTTCGCTAGAATCCGCGCCGGTTCGACCTCGGGGGCCCCGCGATGAAGCGATGCCTGCTTTCGGCCCTGGTTGCCGTCTTCCTCCTCGGCTGCCCGCGGGCCCGCACCATTCCCGCGGATCTCCTGACACTGGCCATCGACGTCGGGCCCTCCAGCCTGGATCCTCGTCTGGGGAGCGACGAGTCGTCGCGCCGCGTCCATCAGCTCCTCTACAACGGCCTGGTGCGCTTCGGTCCTTCCGGCGAGGTGCTGCCCGACCTGGCGGTCTCCTGGGAGCAACCCGACGCGCTCCATTACGTGTTCCACCTCAGGCCCAACGTACGCTTCCATGACGGCCGGCCCCTGACTTCGCGCGACGTGCGCTACACCTTCGAGTCGATCCTCCACGACGAGGTGGTCTCGTTCCGCAAGGGCGACATGCAGGTGCTCGAGGAAATCGCAACGCCCGACGACGCCACGGTGGTGCTCCGCCTGCGCGAGCCCTTCTCCCCTTTCCTCGCCAACCTGGGAGTCGGCATCCTGCCGCAGGGAGCAGGCGATTCTCCCGCCACCCGCCCCGTCGGCACCGGTCCTTTCCGGTTTGTGGAATCGCGCCGCGATCAGGAAATCGTCCTGCAGGCCTTCGACGGCTATTTCCGCGGCAAGCCGCCCTGCCCGAGGATCCGGCTGAAGATCGTCCCCGAGGCGGTCTCGCGGCAGCAGGAGCTCATGAAAGGAAGCACCGACCTGGTGGTCAACGACCTGACTCCGGACCAGGTCTGGGCCCTTCGATCCTCGCCGAATCTCAAGATCCTCTCCGGCCCGAGCAACAGCACCACCTACCTGGGGTTCAACCTGGACGATCCGGTGCTGCGCAACGTGAAGGTCCGCCAGGCGATCGCCTTCGCACTGGATCGCCGGAGGATCATCGACATCCTGCTGCACGGGCTGGCGCGCGAGGCGGTGGGGCTGCTGCCTCCCGACAACTGGGCTTTCGAGGGAAACGTGACGCGTCACGACTACGACCCGAAGCGCGCCGCTGCGCTCCTGGACGAGGCCGGCTACCGCGACCCCGACGGCGATGGACCACAGCCGCGCTTCCGCCTCACTTACAAGACGACGACCGCCGAGCTGGCGCGGGTGCAGGCCAGCGTCTTCCAGGAGCAGCTGGCGCAGGTCGGCATCGAGCTGGAGATCCGTAGCTTCGAGTGGGGCACCTTCTACGACGACATCAAGGCCGGGCGCTTTCAGGTCTTCTCGCTGCAGTGGACCCAGCTTCTGGACCCCGATGTTTTCCGCATGCGCTTCGGCTCCGCCTATCTTCCGCCGAAAGGGTTCAATCGGGTGCGCTACCGCAACTCGGAGGTGGATCGGCTGCTGGAGGAGGGAACCCGCGCAAGCGATCCTGCGGAACGCAAGAAGATCTATGGAAGGATCCAGCAGATCCTGGCGGAAGAGCTTCCTTATGTGAACCTGTGGCACAAGTCGAATCTGGCGGTGGTGCGCAATCGCGTGGTGGGCTTCGAGCTGACGGCGGCGGCCGACTTCCACGTGCTGGAGAGAGTCAGTCTCGCCCGGTGATAACGGCCTCGGGCGGGCCGAGCAACGCGATCAGTTCCTCAACGGATACGGCTCCGGCGCGCAGGAGGCGCCAGGAGTCTTCCGTCACCTGCACGATGCTGGAAGGGGGGCTGGGCGCCAGCGCGCCGGCGTCGATCAGGAGATCGACTCCGTCGAGCAGGTCGGAGGCAATCGCTGCGCTGTCGCAGGGGGCCGCTTGACCCGACAGGTTGGCGCTGGTGGATGGAAGAGGTGATCCGAGCGCGCGAGCCAGCGCGCGCGCCGGCGGGCTCCCGGGGACGCGCACGGCGAGAGTATCTCCCCAGGACCAGGGGGCGAGGGGGGCCTCAATCCGCCGAGGAAGCACCAGCGTCAACGGTCCCGGCCAGAAGCGATCGGCCAGGGCGCGCTCGCGGTAGGTCCGCAGGCGCGCCACCCGCTCCACCTGGTCCCGGTCTGCAGCCACCATCGGCAAGCGCAGCGTCGCCGGACGCCGCTTCATATCCACGAGCCGCTCGAGCGCCGTGGCCGAGCGCGGGTCGCAGCCGATGGCGTACAGCGTGTCGGTGGGGTAGATCACCAGTCCGCCGCCGTGGAGAATCTCAGCCGCCCGCTCGATGCCGGCGGGAGCGTCCGATTCCGAGTGTGTCAGCACGATTCTCTGCATGCCCCTCGTCCCTCGAAGAAGGTCTAGCATGACGGAACCGATCCTCAGCCGCAAGAATCCCCTCTTCCGCAGGCTGCGCAAGCTCGAATCCGAGCCGCGGGAGCGGCGGCGCCAGGGAATGTTCCTTCTTTGGGGATCCCGCCTGGTGCCGGAGGCCATGGCGGCTCCCGAGCGCGTCGCCCATCTGATCCTGGCGCAGGGCGCGGCCGGACAGACCCACCCCAGAGCGCTGGCAAGGCTGGCCATGCGCCACGGCATTCCGGTGTCGGTCCTCGCCGACGGTCTGCTGGAAGACCTGGCGGCGGGTTCTTCCGATCAGGGGATCCTGGCGCTGGTGCGGATCCAGGAGCCCGATCCGGCCGACCTCCTCGAAAAAGGGCGCGATCCGCTCCTGCTGGTCCTGGATCGGGTCCGCGACCCGGGCAACCTCGGGACGCTGCTGCGCCTCGGAGAGGCGGCGGGAGTGCGCGCGGTGGTCCTCCTGCCGGGGACAGCCGATCCCTACCAGACTCGCGCCGGCCGCGCTTCCGCCGGCTCGGTGCTGCGCGTGCCGCTGCTGCATCCCGCCTCGTCCGTCGAGTGGAGACGTCTCGCCGAAGCGCGGCGGATCCGGCAGGTCGTGACGCTCTCCGACGGGGGCGTGCCACCGGCGCGCGCCGATTTGAAGGGGCCGCTGGCGCTGGTGTTCGGAAATGAAGGAGATGGTGTCTCGCCGGAGCTCGTCGCCGCGTGCGACACGCGGGTCACCATCCAGATGGGAGGAAGCGTCGAATCGCTGAATGTCGCCGCAGCGGCGGCCATCCTCCTGTACGAAGCCTACCGCCAGCGCGCGGCGAAATAACCAAAGGGGGTAGGCTCAGCGGGGTTGCGGATGACCCTGGCGCGCTCCCGGACGCGGGCGCGGCGGCGCCGGTGAGGCGCCGCGCGGCAGGGTGAAGCGGAACCGGCTCCCCTCCCCCTCGACGCTTTCGACGGCGATCTCGCAATGGTGCAGGGCCAGAATCTCCTTGACGATCGACAGCCCGATGCCGGTCCCCTCGTGGCGCTGCGGAATCGACTCGACCTGGTAGAAGCGATCGAAGATCCGTTCCCGCTCGGCGGGCGGAATCCCGATGCCGGTGTCGCTGATCTCCACCGCCACATTCCCGCCTTCCGGGGCGCCGACGCGGATCTCGATGCTCCCCTGCGGGCGGTTGAACTTGACGGCATTGGAGAGAAGGTTGATGAAGACCTGCGAGATCTTCCCCCGGTCGGCGCGCACCATCAAGTCGTCGGTCTCGTATTCGGTCGTGAGAGAGAGCCCCGCCGTCTCGAGCTTGCCGCGCAGCAGCTCCACCGCCTCGTCGATCACCTGCCGGAGGGGGAACTCCTCGAGATCGAGCGGCGACTCGCCGCGCTCCATGCGGGAGAAGTCGAGCAGGTTGTCGATCATCTCGACCAGCCGGTCGATGTTTCGCAACGCCACGCCCAGCCCCTTCTCCTGCTCGCCGGTCAGCGGACCGATCTTGCGCTTCAGGATCATCTCGGTGTAGCCCTTGATCAGCACGAGCGGCGTCTGCAGCTCGTGCGACACGTTCGCCAGCAGCCCCGATTTCATCTCGTCGACCGAGCGCAGGTCGCGGTTCAGCCTCTCCAGCTGCTCGTTGCGCGCCGCCAGATCGGCTTTCGCGGCCTGCAGCGCCGCAACCGCCTCCTCCAGCCGGCCGCGAGCCGCCGCCAGTTCGTCGTGCCCTTGGCGCAGAGCCTGCTCCGCGGCACGGCTGGCGCTGACGTCCCGGAAGGACAGGATACGTCCCTGCATGCCGCCCGCCCCATCACGCAAGGGTCCGGAGCGCACCTCCAGCGTCCGGTCGGAGGGGATGCGCAAGGTGATGACAAGGGGCGGATCCTCGGGACCTTGGGGCAGGGCCAGGCCTTCCGGAGCAGCGCCGCGCGCGCGCAGCTCTTCGATGAGCCGGGTGGGCGACCAGGCAAGCACCTCGCGCCCGGGAGCGCCCAGGAACTCCTCCAGCCGCCGGTTCACCAGCAGGAAGCCCGCGGCTCCGGCAGGATCGGCTTCCTGCACCAGGATCCCCTCGGAAACGGAATCGAGCGCGGCATCCAGCAACTGGCGGATCGAGGCTTCCTCCACCGGGCCCACCGCGGCGGTCGCCTCGCCGCGCACCGCCGCCAGGATCGAGAAGCCGGCGCCGCTCGGGAAGCGCTTGAGACGGATCCGAACGCGCCGTGGCGCTCCGCCAGGGACCGCCAGCCGCGCGCTGAATTCCAGGCTTTCTTCCCGATCCTGGGCCGCGTCGAGATAGTGCAGTCCCGAAAGGAGATCCTCGGGAGCCAGAAGCTCTTTGAAGCTGCGGCCGATCAGCTCTTCACGGCGCGCTCCGAGCAGCCCCTCGCTTGCGGAGTTCGCCTCGGCGATCCGGCCGTCCCGGCAGACCAGCACGGCGTCCTGCACGGTTTCCAGAAGAATCGAAGCCTGTCGCTGCAGCTGCTGCAGGCGCCGTGCTTCCTGCTGCTGCGCGCCGGCATCCTGGAGCACGGCCACGAAGCGGTACGGCTCCCGCGCGGCCGGCTCGGGGCCGATCGAGATCGTCACCGGCATCTCGGACAGGTCGCGCCGGATCATGACGGTGCCGACGCGTAGCCCTTCTTCGCGCCGGGATCGTCGCGTCAGCTTCGGCAGAAGCTCCTTCCAGGCGGCATCGGGGAAAAGCGCCTCGATGTGGCGGCCGGTCACTTCCGCGGCGGAGTAACCGAGCAGGGCGACGGCTCCGGGTCCGAAGGTCGTGATGCGCCCCTCCGCATCGGTGGCCAGCAGCCCGACGTCGCGCGGCAGATCGAGCAGGGCTTCGAGATGGCCGATGCGGCCGCGCAGGTCGCGCTCGCGGCCTGCGGCCCCTTCGACCAGCCGGTTGACGCTTTCCACCAGCCCCTTCGCCTCGCTCGAGTCTTCGCGCGGATGGATCGCGGCGGGCACGCCGAGCCGCGCCCCTTCCAGGCGCACCGCCAGAGAGTGCAGCAGCAGGGTGGAAGATCGACGCGCCAGCGGAATCAGGATGAGGAGGAGGGCGACCGACAGCAGTGCCAGCAAGGCGAGCAACAGCATGAAGCGGCCCCATGGCGTCTGCAGCCAGGTTCCCAGGAACCCGGCGATTACCGCGCCGCACGGGAGGAGATCGGCCAGCGCCAGCGGGAACATGTCGAGCTCCCTCGTGGCGGCAGGATCAGACGCCCGCCGCAGGCCTTCCGGCGCCGGCCGGGGGCGGCCCGGGCGCTCCAAAAAAATAACCCTGACCGAGCTGCACTCCGAAGCCGCGCACCATCTCGTATTCCTGCTCCGTCTCGATCCCTTCGGCGATCACGCGCGAGCCGATGCGCTCGCCGAGCTGCAGGATGGAGGCGACGATCTCCTGCTTGATCAGGGTGCGATCGACCTCCTTGACCAGCGAATGATCGATCTTCAGGAACTCGGGGCGCACCTCCGAGATCGTCTGCAGGCTGGAATAACCGGTCCCCACGTCGTCGATGGCGACCTGGAAGCCGCGCGAGCGCAGGCGCTCCAGCCGCCGCCCGAAGGCGTCGAAGTCCTCGATTCCCGACCGCTCCGTGATCTCCAGCACGACGTCGGAGGCGGCCATCTCTCCTTCCCGCACGCCGTCCTCCTCCACCGCGAAGCGGGGATCGGCGAGCGCCGAGGGAAGCAGGTTGAGGAAAAGCTTCACTCCGGCGTCCAGGCCGCGGGCCGCCGCCAGGGCGCGGCGCCGGCAGACTCCATCGAGCAGCGGCGAGATGCGCAGCCGGTCGGACAGCCCGAACAGCGCCTTGGGCGTCTCGAACATCGTGCCGCGCGGTCCGCGGGTGAGCGCCTCGTAGCCGAAGACTTCCCCCGAGTGGACGTGCACGATCGGCTGGAAGTAGGTCTCCACGAGGCCGGCGCGGATGATCTGGCGCAGCTCGGCGCCGCGCCGGGCATCGTCCCGATGCGCCGCCTTCTCGGCCATGACACGGGCCTCGTCGACCGCGCGGTAGACCAGCCTCTCCAGCCGGAACATCGGATCGCAGCGCAGCAGGGAGAAGCCGGCGTTGATCTCCACCTCGGCGGAGATCTCCTCCGGGATCCGGTGGCACACGGCGCCGTGCAGCTTGCGCGCCAGGGCGGCGGCGATCGCCTCCAGGTCCGCCAGGCTGGGCTCCGAACCCAGGAAGTTCTCCGGGAGGAAGAGGACGAAGCCGCCGCCGTGGATCCCGATGGATGCCAGCAAGGTGCCGTTCGGATAGGTCGAGCCGCGCAGCCGCGCCGCCTCCTGCGCCATCTCGCGCAAGATGGTGTCGAACACCTCCCAGCCGCACAGCCATTCGATGCGGTCGAGATCGAACACGCGCAGGTAAATCAGCCCGAGGGCGGGACGGTACTCCACCATGCGCTGGAGGTCGTCGAAGTGGAAAGGATAGGCGTACAGCGAGGTGTTCGGATCGTACAGGGCGCTCTTGTATCCCAGCAGCATCGAGCGCAGGTCGCGCCCGTCCTCGCCCGCCATTCAATGCCCTCCCAAATCGTCGAGCTTCTCGAAGATGCGCCGCACCCGCTCCAGAATGCCGTCGTAGGAAAAGGGCTTGGTGATGTAGTCGAGGGCCCCCTGCTTGAGGCCCTGCACCTTGTCGCGCAGCTCCAGCTTGATCGAGAACATGGCCACCGGAATGGCGCGGGTCATCTCATCCACCTTGAGGATCCGCAAAGTCTCCCACCCGTCCATGCCTGGCATGTTGATGTCGAGCAGGATCAGATCGGGAAGGTGCTCGCCGGCCGAGCGGATTGCCTCCTGGCCGGAGCAGGCGGAGTGCACCCGGTACCCGCCGCTCTCCAGGATCATGCGGGTCATGTCGACGATCTCGGCGTCGTCGTCGACCACCAGGACCTTGCGTCCCTCGGCGGTCTCGCTCATCGACGGGAGCTCTCCAACGGCCCGGATCTCATGGAATCGGGGATGGCCTGCGCCGGGCGGGACGGGGCGCACGACCACGCATCGTGAAGGGAGCTGTGAATGTCGGGGAGCCTCTTCGCCATCCAGCCTTCCCGCGGCTCGGGCCGGCGGATGCGGACCCTCCGGCCCCCGGGGTGGCGCGCCGATCGGCAAAATCGCCGCAAGGTACCACACCCGTCTCGCGGCGATCAAGCATGCCGTGCGGCTCAGGCGGTGCGGAGCTTCCCCGAAAGCGGGGCCTCCGCGCTCTCCGCGGCGGCCTCCTCAATCTCGCGCGGGCCGCGTCCGTGCCCGTTGCGCTTGAGGGGGATCCCCAGCCGCTTCATCTTCTCGATCAGGGTGGTCCGCTTGATGCGCAGCAGCTCGGCGGCACGGGTCTTGACCCAGCCGGCGTTGTCCAGCGCCTGCAGGAGCATCTTCTCCTCGTAGTCGGCCATGATGGCGTCCAGCGAAACGCCTTCGCCGCCGACCCGGATCAGCGGCATCGGGGTGGCCACCGCCTCCTGCACCTCGCGCGGCAGGTCCTCCAGCGTGATCTCCTCCCGCCCTCGCGACAGCGCCACCGCCCTCTCGATCACGTTCTCCAGCTGCCGGACGTTTCCCGGCCACGGGAACTCCGCCAGGGCGCGCAGCGATTCGGAGGAGAAGCCCGGCACGGGCGAGCCCATCTCGCGGCTGTACTTGTGGGCGAAATGGGTAATCAGCATCGGGATGTCCTCGGGGCGATCGTGCAGCTCGGGAAGATGGATGGCGATCACGTTCAGCCGGTAGTAGAGGTCCTCGCGGAACTGGCCCTGCGCCACCAGCGCCTTGAGGTCGTGTCGCGTGGCGGCGATGACGCGCACATCGATCTGCACCTTCTCCTTCGATCCGAGCGGGTAGACCTCACGGTCCACCAGCACCCGGAGGATCTTGGACTGCAGCGCCGGGCTGAGAGCGTCGACGTCGTCGAGGAACAGAGTGCCTCCGGCGGCCATCTCGATCCGCCCCTGACGGTCGGCGGCGGCGTCGGGACTGGCGCCCTTGACGTGGCCGAAGAGATCGTCTTCCAGGAGCCCTTCGGGGATACCGCCGCAGGCCACCGTGACGAAAGGCTCCTCCTTGCGATCGCTGTTGCCGTGCAGGACGCGCGCCACGATTTCCTTGCCCGTCCCCACCGCGCCGGAGATGAGGATGGTGCTGCGGGTCGGGGCGACCTGCTCCAGCAGCGACAGGACCTTCTTCATCGCCGGGCTGTTGCCGGCCAGCGAGCCCATGCCGTGCTGGCTCTCGATCTGCCGCCTCAGCATCAGGTTCTCGCGCTTCAGCCGGCTGCGCTCGAGCGCCTTGCCCACCACCAGCTCCACCTCTTCCATGCGGAAAGGCTTCACCACGTAATCGAAGGCCCCCATCTTCATCGCCTTGATGGCGGTCTCGACCGAGGCATAACCGGTGATCATGATGACCGGCAGGTCGGGATGGTGGCGGTGGACCTCCTGGAGCACCTCCATGCCGTCGGTGCGCGGCAGGACCATGTCGAGAATCAGCAGATCGCAGGACGCATCCCGGACGGCTCCCAGGACGCGGTCGCCGGAATCCAGGGAGCGCGCCTCGTATCCCATCGAGGTGAGCGAATCCGCGAGGACCTGTCGCACGCCCGCGTCATCGTCGATGATCAGAATTGATTCCTTCACGTCGCTCTCCTCCTTGTCGCGCGTTTCGTCCCACCCGGATTCCTCCGGGTAGCGCGTGAGAAAGGCAAGAGCTGTGCCACGCTCCGGCGGCCGGGCGGCCGGACCATCCCCATGAAGGCAAAGCATTTGGAATGCTGGCGCTGCGGCGCAGCGTCAAGCGAGTGACGTGGAGTGTCAGGAGGATGCTAATTAACGTCAGGGGGTTGACTGCCCGGGCTCCGGGTCGGGCGATTCGTTTCGGCGCAGCACGGTGCCTTTCAGGATGGCGCCTTCCTCCACTTCCATGCGGCCGCTCTCGACGTGCCCGTGGACGCTGCCGGTGCTCAGGAGCACCAGCCGGTCCTGGACCCGGATCTCCCCTTCGAGAAATCCTTCGACGACCATTTCCAGGGCCGAGACCTCGGCGCTGATCCTTCCGTCGCGGGCGATCGAGACGCGGTCGTCGACGCTCAGCGAGCCCTCCATCTGCCCGCGGATCTCCAGCGCTCCTCGCCCGCGGACCTCACCCCGGAAGCGGGTGTGCTGACCGATGATGGTGGAGGCAGTCGCGTCGCCGCGCAAGCTTTGGGATCGCCCCGGCGCGCCCGATCCGGGGAAGCTCAGCTTGCGAAACAGCATGCCGACTCCGACAAGAGGTGGGGCAGGGTCGGAATGGAGCGGGCAACGGGGTTCGAACCCGCGACCTCAAGCTTGGGAAGCTCGCGCTCTACCAACTGAGCTATGCCCGCCCGCTGAGCGCCGAATCCGACTATACCGCCTCGCCGAAAAGAGTGTCAATGCGCGGCGGCGATGAAGCCTCCGCCCAGAACTTCGTCGTCGCGGTAGAAGACGGCCGCCTGTCCGGGTGCTATGGCGCGCTGCGGATCGCGGAAGCGGACTCTGACTCCCCCGCCCGGATCGGGATGGAGCGTCGCCGCGCCCCCGGGATGGCGATGCCGGATCTGCACCAGGGCTTCGAGGGAAGCGCCGGGCGGCAGTACACCGATCCAGTTGGGCCGCGGGACGTGGCACTCGCGGCTCAGCTGCTCCTGCTCCGTCCCGAGCACCACGGAATTGTCCGAGGCCCGGATCTCGACGACGTAATACGGCCCGGAGCCGCTGATTCCCAGACCACGCCTCTGCCCCACGGTGTAGTGGTGGACGCCGCGATGGCGCCCCAGGATCTTGCCGTCGCGATCGAGGAAATCTCCTGCCGCAGCCTCCTCGTCGAGTCCGGTTTCACGCGCCACGAGCTCTCCATGCCCTCCGTGGGGAAGGAAGCAGAGATCCATGCTTTCCGGCTTGTCTGCGACCGGCAGGCCGGCCTCCCGGGCCAGGGCACGCACCGCTCCCTTGGAAAGATCCCCCAGCGGAAACAGGGCGCAATCGCGCTGGCGATCGTCGAGGCCGAACAGGAAATAGGACTGGTCCTTCTCCCGGTCGCGGGCACGCCACAGGCGCGTGCGCCCCGCGGCGCCGTCCCAGCTCAGACGAGCATAGTGCCCGGTGGCTACACGGTCGCACCCCAGCAGCTCGGCGCGCTTCAAGAGGTCACCGAACTTCACCTGAGTGTTGCAGTGGGCGCAAGGCACGGGGGTGCGTCCCGAGCGGTACTCACGGATGAAGTCCTCGATGACCGCCGCGCGAAACTCGCGCTCCATGTTGAGCACGTAATAAGGAAAGTCGAGCTTTTCGGCGACCATCCGGGCGTCGAGGAAATCGCGCGGCGAGCAGCACCGCCCGCCGCCCGAGACGTCCGTGAGATGAAGCGAGATTCCCACCAGGGCAGCGCCCTGCCGGCGCAGCAGGAGCGCCGCCACCGAGCTGTCGACGCCGCCGCTCATGGCCATGGCGATGCGCGCCGAGCTGTCTGCTTGCGCCATGCCGCTCATGGAACGGCCGTGGCCCGGGTGACGTCGCGCGCGCCCGCCCGCCCTGCCACCCGATCGAGGATGCGCGCCAGTGCTTCCATCAGGGCGTCGATCTCTTCGGGGCGGCTGCCATGCCCGAGACTGACGCGCACCGCGGAAGCCGCCTGGGAGGAGGGGATCCCCATCGCCTGGAGGACGTGAGACGCCTGCATGGTGCCGGCGTCGCACGCCGAGCCCGCCGAGACGGCGATCCCCTCGAGATCGAGCGCCAGCACCAGGTCCTCGCCGCGTGCTTCCTTCAGTGAGAAGTTGGTCGTGCCGGGCAGCCGCGGACGGCGCGCGCCGTGCAGTCGCGCCGACGGAAAGCGCTGCACGAGACTCATCTCCAGATGATCGCGCAGCGCCTGGAGCCGGGACGCTGCTTCCTCGAGCTCTCCGGCGGCGGCTTCGGCCGCCGCGCCGAAGCCGGCAATCAAGGCGAGCGGCTGGGTGCCGGCCCGGCGGTTCCCTTCCTGGCTGCCGCCCCGCAGCAGTGGAGCCAGCGGCACATCCCCGCGCACCCACAGGCAGCCCGACCCACAGGCCCCGCCAAGCTTTCCCGACGACAGCGAGATCAGATCCGCGCCCACACGCTGCGCCGACAGCGCCACTTTGCCGGCGCTCTGCGCGGCGTCGCAATGCAGCAGAATCCCCCGCCGGCGCAGCTCCGGGGCCAGATCGGAGACGCTCTGCAGCGTACCGACCTCGTGGTTGGAGTGCATGAGGGACACCAGGATGGTCTCCGCTGTGAGAGCCTCCAGCACCCGCTCGGGATCGACCCACCCCTCTTCATCCGGGAGGATGCGGCTCACCTTCCAGCCGCGACGCTCAAGATCGGCCGCCGGCTCGAGCACCGAGGAGTGCTCGATCCGCGACACGATCAGATGACGGGGCGAATCCTGGGCGTGGGCCGCGCCATACAGAGCCAGGTTGTTCGCCTCGGTCGCCCCGCTCGTAAACACAATCTCCTCGGGAAGCGCCGACAGGAGCGCCGCCACCTGCCGCCTGGCCTGCTCGAGGACGACCTTGGCCCGGTGTCCCCAGCGGTGCGCGCTGGAAGGGTTGCCGAGCCGGTCGTCGAGCGTTGCGGCGATGCTGCGAGACGCCTCGCGACGGATCGGGGCGTTGGCGTTGTAGTCGAGGTAGGCGCGCATCATCCGGTCCGCGTGAGACGCGGTGTGCTCCGTAATCGATTGGAAGGTCGCAACTTACCACAGGGCATCGGCAGCGTCAACGAACTCCTCTCCTTCTTGATCTTTGCCGGAGGTGATGCTAGATTGCGCCGTTCGCCTGCACCATGCGGCCTTTCGCCCGGCCCCCCTCGGGCCATCCGGATTGGCCTCCCTCAAGTGGGGTATCGTTGAAGCCCGTCGCCGACGTCAAGCAGTCGGTCAACCTCCCGCGCACCGACTTTCCGATGAAAGCCAACCTCCAGGAGCGGGAGCCGGAGCTGCTGCGCTGGTGGGACCAGGTCCAAGTTTATGGGAAGCTGCGCGAGCAGCGCCGCGGCCGGCCGGTCTTCCTGCTGCATGACGGGCCTCCCTACGCCAACGGCAACATCCATCTCGGACAGTCCCTCAACAAGATCCTCAAGGACATGGTGGTCAAGTCCCGCAACATGATGGGATTCGACGCCGCCTACCGTCCCGGCTGGGACTGCCACGGCCTGCCCATCGAGAACCGCGTCGACCGGGATCTGGGCGGCAAGAAAAAGGGGATGAGCGCCCTGCAGATCCGCAAGGCCTGCCGGGAATATGCCGAAAAGTACATCGGCATCCAGAGGGAGGAGTTCAAGCGCCTGGGCGTCTTCGGGGAGTGGAGCCACCCTTACCTCACGATCGATCCGGTTTACGAAGCGGCAATCGTCGAGCAGCTGGCGCACTTCTTCGTCTCGGGCACCGCTTACTTCGGCAAGAAGCCGGTCCACTGGTGCATCGTGGATCAGACGGCGCTCGCCGAGGCCGAAGTCGAGTACGAAGACCACACCTCCCCTTCGGTCTACGTTCGCTTTCCGCTCGAGGGCTCGAAGCTGGCCGAGCACTTCCCTGCCGTCTCGGGCCGGCGGGTCGACATATTGATCTGGACCACGACACCCTGGACGCTTCCGTCCAACCAGGCGATCGCCTTCCACCCCGATTTTCTCTACGACCTGGTCGATCTCGGGGAATCGATCGTCATCCTGGCGCACGATCGCGTCGCCGAGGTGGCGCGGGTCTGCGGCTTGAAAATCAAAGGATCCGTGGGAAGCCTGACGGGTCGCGAGCTGACCGGCTTGGGACCGGCAAAGCGCCCCTATCCACAGCGCTCGCGAGCCGAGTCGATCCTGGTCCTGGGCGAGCACGTGACGCTGGATCAGGGAACGGGATGCGTCCACACCGCCCCCGGCCATGGGCAAGAGGATTTCGACATCGGCGCGCGCTACGGGCTTCCTCCTTATGCGCCGCTGGATGACCACGGCAGGTTCGTGCAGGCTGCGTTCGACTCCGACGAGCCGTATGCCGCAGCCCTCGCGGGCATGAAAGTATGGGACGCCAACGCCTGGATCCAGGAGGATCTGGAGAAACGCGGACTGCTGGCGCACCGCGAATCGGTGACCCATTCCTATCCCCACTGCTGGCGGTGCCGCAACCCGGTGATCTTCCGCGCCACCGATCAGTGGTTCATCTCGATGGATTCGACCGGCCTGCGGCAGCGCACCCGGGAAGCGATCGATCGGGTGGCATGGCTGCCGGAGGCGGGTCGCATCCGCATCGGCAACATGGTGGAGCACCGCCCCGACTGGTGCATCTCGCGGCAGCGAAGCTGGGGCGTACCGATTCCGATCTTCGCCTGCGAGCGCTGCTTCCCCGCCGTCCCCACCGCTTTCATCCGCGACGAGCACAGCTTCGCGCAGATCGCCGAGGTCTTCCGGCGAGAGGGCTCGGATGCCTGGTTCGCCGATTACGGCAGCCCCGCGGGCATGGCGGACCATTTCCTGCCGCCGCAGACAGCCTGTCCCGCCTGCGGGAGCCGCGATTTCCTGCGCCCGCAGCATTTCATCGTCGACGTCTGGTTCGAGTCGGGAGTCTCGAGCTTCGCCGCGCTGGATCCGCAAAGCTGGCCCGCCGATCTCTACCTGGAGGGGACCGACCAGTACCGCGGCTGGTTCCAGTCGTCGCTCCTGATCGCGGTGCAGTCGCGCGGTACCGCCCCCTACCGCGGCGTGGTGACGCACGGCTTCACCCTGGACGGCGCCGGCAAGAAGATGTCCAAATCGCTGGGAAATGTTATCTCCCCGCAGGACATCGTGAAGCGCTACGGCGCCGACCTGCTCAGGCTGTGGGTCTGCATGGTCGACTACCTCGACGACATGCGCCTCTCCGAGGAGATCCTGGCGCGCAACGTCGAGACTTATCGGAAAATCCGCAACACCTGCCGGTACCTGCTCGGAAACCTCTATGATTTCGATCCTTCACGCGATGCGCTGGCGCCGGAAAGCCTCCAGGAGCTGGACCGCTGGGCCCTGCATCAGGCGAACGATCTGCTCGAGCGGGTGCGGCGCTCGTACGAGGCCTACGAGTTCCATCGCGTCTATCACGCCTTGAACCAGTTCTGCGCCGTCACCTTGAGCGCCTTCTACCTCGACATCCTCAAGGATCGTCTCTACACCTCGGCCCCGTCGTCGTCCGCGCGCCGCTCGGCGCAGACGGCGCTGGCTCGGATTCTGGACATGCTGTGCCGGCTCATGGCTCCGGTGCTCAGCTTCACCGCCGAGGAGATCTGGCGGCACAGGCCCGGCGGCGGCAAGGACGCCTCTTCGATCCACTGGCAGGAGTTCCCCGCGCCCGTTTCCTTGCAAGACGAGCCGCAGCTGCTGGAGCGCTGGGAGAAGCTGGGCCGGGTGCGCGAGGAGGTCCTCAAGGTCCTCGAGATCGCGCGCGCCGATCAGCTCATCGGCAACTCGCTCGAGGCGCGCGTGGTGCTGGATGCCCCCGGTGATCTGCACAAGCTGCTTGAGGATTACCGCGTCGATCTTGCCTCGCTGTTCATCGTGTCCCAGGTCGAGCTGGGCGGGACCGGGGCTGCGGCGCACGCTTCCGTGGAGCTTCCCGGCCTGAGAATCGAAGTCCGCCGCGCCGCGGGAGAGAAGTGCGAGCGCTGCTGGAACTTCAAGGAGGATCGTGGCGCCGATCCCGGCTACCCGGGCCTGTGCGCGCGCTGCGCCGCCGTGATGCGCGAGCTGCCGCGGGAAGGGACGACGTGACCCGTTCGCGCGGCACGGTCTTCCGAGCCCTTTACCTCGGCCTGAGTCTTCTGCTTTTCGGCATGGATCGGCTGTCGAAATCGATCGTGGTGTCGCGCCTGCCGCTGTACGAGTCGGTGCCGATCATCCCCGATTTCTTCCATCTGACCCACGTGGCCAACACCGGGGCGCTGTTCGGTCTGATGGCCGGACTGGCCGCCCCCATGCGCGCGCTGGTCTTCATTACGATTCCGGTGCTGGCGATTCTGCTGATCCTGACCTTCCAGTTCCGGACCAGCGAAGCAGACTTCCTGGCGCAATCGGGGCTCGCCTTGATCCTGGGGGGGGCGATGGGAAACCTGTACGACCGGATTGCCTATGGCCATGTCGTTGATTTCCTCGATTTCTCCCTGGCGGGCCACCACTGGCCCGCCTTCAACCTGGCCGATTCGACGATTTGTCTGGGGGTGTTCACCTTGATCCTCGACCTGTTCCGCCGCGATCGCCGGGCGTCGCTGTCCCCCTCCTGACCTATGCATCCGGTCTTGTGGGAGATCAACCTCGGTAGCTTCGGTCCCTTCACCCTGGGGACCTACGGTCTGTTCTACGCCATCGCCTTCCTGATCGCGGTGCGGGTCGCCATGAACTACGCCCGGCGGGAAGCCATCGATCCGACGCGCATGATCGACCTGGGCATCTGGACGCTCCTCTCCGGAATCGTCGGGGCCAAGCTGATGCTGGTCCTGGTGGAGTTCCCCTATTACTGGCGGCACAAGTCGGAGATCCTCTCGAACTGGCGGTCGGCGGGAGTCTTCTACGGCGGCTTCGTGGCGGCCTGCCTGGTCGGGCTGATCTATGTCCGGCGCAATCGCATGCCGCTTGCCCGTACGGCCGACGCCGCCGCGCCGGGGATCGCCCTGGCCCAGGCGATCGGAAGGATCGGCTGCCTGTCGGCGGGGTGCTGCTACGGCAAGCCGACCGACGTGAAGTGGGCGGTGACCTTCGTGGATCCGCGGGCGCACGATCTGACCGGCGTGCCGCTTGCGGTGCCGCTGCATCCGACCCAGATCTACCACGGCGTGGCGGATTTCGCCGTCTTCCTGTTCCTGGTCTGGCTCTACCCGCGCAAGAAGCGCCACGGCAGCATCTTCTGGATCTACGTGCTGTGTTACGCCATCCTCCGCTTCGCCATCGAGTTCTACCGCGGCGATTATCGCGGCGAGGTCCTCGGCGGCCTCCTCTCCACCTCGCAGGTCATCGCCATTCTGGCCGCCGCAACCTCGATCTTCTTCCTCCTCAGGCTGCGCGGCGCGGCCCGAACCTCCTGAACCGGCGGGCATGGCCCGGCGCCTGGAGCTGGTGGTGGAGGATCCCAAAGATCTCCGCCTCGATCGGTATTTACAGGTGCGACTGCCCGAACAGAGCCGTGCCGCCATTCAGCGCCTGATCGCCGGCGGGCACGTCCTTCTCTCCGGCAAGCCGGCCCGCGCGGCCACGCGGGTGCGCGCCGGGGATCCTATCGTGATCGAGTTTCCCGATCCTCCGCCCGAGGTGCTGGTTCCCGAGCCAATCCCTCTGCAGGTCGTGCACGAAGATCCGGCCTTCTTCGTCATCTCCAAACCGGCCGGCCTGGTGGTCCATCCGGGTGCGGGACGCAGGACCGGGACGCTCGTGCACGCCCTTCTCTCGCTGGGAGGAGAGCTGTCGACCGCGGGCGGCGCCGGCCGGCCCGGGATCGTCCATCGTCTGGATCGGGAGACTTCGGGACTGCTGGTGGTGGCCAGGACCGATGCGGCCCACCGCAGCCTGGCGGCCCAGTTCGAGGCGCGCAAGGTGCTGAAGCTCTACGATGCCCTGGTATGGGGCCGGATAGCCCCGGCGCGCGGCCGCATCGACGCGCCGCTGGGCCGACACCCGGTCGCGCGGACCCGGATGGCGGTGCGCGCCACGGGACGTGCGGCAATCACGGAATATGCGTCGAAGGAAGCTTTTTCGGCGTTCACGCTGCTGGAGGTGCGGATTCTCACCGGCAGGACGCACCAGATCCGGGTGCATATGAAGCACCTGGGACATCCGATCGTCGGGGACACCGAGTATGGCGGTGCGCGCACCTCGAGCCTGCGCGACGCGGCGCTGCGTGAGGAGGTGGAGCGTTTCGGTCGGCTCGCGCTGCACGCCCGGCGCCTGGAGTTCGCGCACCCTGAAACCGGTGAGCCGCTGCGCTTCGAAGCGCCGCTTCCCGGCGACTTCGCGGACCTGCTCGAAGCTCTGCGGGGACGGCGATGAAGAAGCGGCTCCGCTTCGTGCTTGTCGGACCGGGGGCCGTCGGCTCCGCGCTTTCGTCGGCCCTCAGGCGTCGCGGCCATCGGGAGGTGGCGCGCTACGGGCGCGGCGGCCGCCGCGGGACCCGTGCAGGGTGGGCTGATCTCGACGAGCCTTTCGACCTTCTGTTGATTGCCGTGCCGGATCGGGAAATCGCGCCGCTGGCGCGCCGATGGGCGAAGCGGCAGGGCTGGCGCGGCAAGTTCGTCTTTCATACCAGCGGCGCCCTGGGCTCCTCGGTTCTCGCCCCGCTGGCACGGCGCGGGGCGCTCACCGGCACGTTGCATCCTCTGACCAGCCTGCCGCGCGGGTCCGCGAAATCCACGGCGCTGCGAGACATCGGCTTCGGAATCGAGGGAGATGTCACGACAAGGCGACTCGCCTTCGAGCTGGTGAGGGAAATCGGCGGGTGGCCCCTGGCCCTGCGCGGCCGCAGCCGGGCGGCCTACCATCTGGGAGCCTGTTTCGCGTCGGGGTATCTCCTGGCGCTGGTATCGATCGCCGCCGAGATGATGGCCCGGGGAGGCTCGCTGCGGAAGCCTGACAGTCGCCGTAGCGCCCTGGCGCTGGCGCGCGTGACGCTGGAGAACGCCGAGCGCGCCGGCCTCGAGGAGGCCCTTACCGGCCCCCTGGTCCGGCGCGACCTGTCGACGGTGAGAAAACATCTCCAGGTCCTGCGTCAGATGCGGCGGGATCGAGCCGTTCTCCACAGGATTCTGGCGCTGCAGATGGCTGAGATGTTGAGGCGGGCGGGACGGATTGGGCCGCGCGACGCGTCGGAAGCACGGAGGGTGCTGAAGTCCAGGAGTCAGAAGCCCTAGGGGGTACCCGGCAAACAGCCGCCGGCTCCGCTAGGCGGCCCGCAGGCTCGCTCCACGAAGGAAGAAACGTCCGAAGACTGCTCGATGGCCAGGACGGTGCCGGCGGAGGTGTCGATGTTGCCGGCTCGATCAATCGCCTGCGCCGAGTACTCGAAGTTGCGCGTCGTGGTGCCGGCGTAGCTCGACACCGTTCCGAAGGTGCTGTAAGTGCCCTGAATCGCGGCGAAATCGCTCGTCTCGATGCACCCGAGGTTCTGGCCCGTGGTGGTATGCATATAGAACTTCCGGCTGTAGGTTCCGTCCCCGGCCGCCACGTCCCCCGTGAAAACGGGAATCCCGGTTCCGCCGATGGTCAACGTTCCTACCGCGGTCCCGCCTACGTCGAACATCTCGAGACTGATCTGATTGAGCGTCGTTCCCGCCGGCGTTCCGTCGCGCGGCGGATCCAGGAAGCGCGCCAGGACCACCAGAATGTCGCTCAATCCGTCGGGATCGGCCACGTCCGCCGTCATCGTCACGAGATCCAAGTCGGAAGACGTCTGGTTCACCTGGTCGGAAACGCAGCAGCAGGAGCAGGTCGGAGGATCCACGCAGCAGAGATCGGTCGACGAGGAGCAGTCGAAGTGCTTGCGCTCCTTGGTGACGCTGACGGCGCTGACGGTAGGAGGAGGGCCGAAGAGGTTCGGCGACTTGCTTCCTTCCGACTTGTTGCAGCCCACCAGCAGCGGCGCGCTGAAAAGAAACGACAGGAGCAGCAGGAAGGGTCGTTTGAGCACTCGTTCTCCCCGGCCGGCGCGAGAGCCGCGACGGCGTCGTTACCTGATGGCTTCAGGAGTTCGAAGGGTTTCTCGAAACCGTTATTCTAGAAATGGATGGCGCCTATGTCAACCGGATCCGTGACTCAGCCGCCCGCCATCGGGGGCGGGCCATGCGCCTTGACAGTACGAGCAGATCCGGGACGGGTCAAGCACAACCCCGGCGCGCCCGCTGCATAAGTGCCGCAAGCGTCCGGAGCGTTGACACCCCAGGGCCTCCTCCCTAGAATGCCCCCACCTCCCGGGGGGTCGTATGTCCAGCAAGCCCGTTCTGACCGGTGATTTGAGCTCTGTCCCTCTGGCCGATATCGTCTCCCTGCTCAACCTCTCCAAGAAGACCGGCGTGCTGCGCTGCTCGCGAGGGGCCGACTCGCGCTCCGTCTTCTGGGAGCAAGGGGAGGTGGTCTTTGCCCGCTCCAATTCGGTACGCGACAACCTGGGCTGCTTCCTGGTGCGGCGAGGCCTGATCACCGAGGAGCAGAACGCCGAATCGGCGCGCCGCATCGATCCCGAGACGCGCCACGGCAAGGTGCTCGTCCGTCTGGGATACCTGACCACCGAGCAGCTATGGTGGGCGGTAAAGAACCAGGTCCTGGATATCGTCTACGGGCTGTTCCACTGGACCAGCGGCTATTTCGAGTTCATCGAGGGGCCGATCGAGGCGCGCGAGAAGATTACCCTGGCCCTGCCCACCACCAAGATCGTGATGGAAGGGATTCGCCGGCTCGACGAATGGAACAAGTTCTCCACCCGCATCCGCGACACCGGAATGCTCCTCGAGCCGGTTCCCGGAAAGGTCCCCGGGACGGGCAGGGACCAGGACGCCTCTCCCGAAGAGCGCAAGGTCCTCTCCCTGGTGAATGGCATCCGCACCGTATCCGAAATCTCGCGGCTGTCGGGTCAGGGGGAATTCGAGACCTACTCGGCCCTTTACGAGGCGATGCAGGCAGGGGAAATCCGCGAGCGCGGCGTCTGAGGTTCGCTCAGCGACGCTGCAGCTCCACCAGGCATTCGATTTCCGCGGTATGCGGGAAGAAGTCGGCAGGCAGCGCATCCTTCAGCTCCCATTCCCCTCCCGCCATAATCTCCGCCAGGTCCCTGGCCATGGTCGCCGGATTACACGACAGATAGAGGATCTTGCGCCGCGCCAGACCGGCCAGCTTTGCGGCGCAGCCGGGCGGAAGGCCGGTGCGTGGTGGATCGGCCACCACGGCATCGAAGGTGTTTCCGATCGCTCCCTCCAGCGCCTGGCGCACGTCCAGGTTCCGCCATTCGATCCCCCCGCACCCGTTCTCCGTTGCATTGGCTTCCGCGGCTCGCACCGCGTCGGGATCCCCTTCCACTGCCAGGATGCGCCGCCCTGGGCCCGACAGAAACAGCGACAGGGCGCCGACCCCGGCGTAAAGCTCGAGAACTTCCTCGCAGCTCCTCGGTAGCTTTTGAGCCATCCGCTCGAAGACTTGCGCCGCGAGCATTGGATTGGCCTGGAAGAAGCTGCCCGCCGGAACATTGAACCGGAATCGCCCCAGGGAGGACTGGATCGACGCCTGGCCGGCAAGGGTGATTTTTTCGCCCCCGCCGCGGCGTCGCAAGCGCCCCGTCGTGGCGATCCATACAGTCCCCAGAAGAACCTCCTTCTCGACCCAGGTCTCTGCGCGCCGGCGCAGCAGCGGATGAGGCTGTCCCGCCGCGCGAAGGACCGCAACCGGAGGACCGGCATCCCCGGCGTACAGCTCCAGCCGACCAGGATGGTCTGAAGGTGGAAGCGCGGACAGCTCCGGCAGGAGGAGGCGATAAGCTTTCTGCACGCGTTCTTCGGGCAGGAGACAGTCAGGGACTTCGAGGATCCTCTCGGGCGACCGGCGCTGGTGCAATCCGGGTCCGGCGCTCCGCTGGCGTGGAAAGGTGTAGCTCATTCGCCGGCGGTAGTGGAAATCGTGGGACGAAGCGAGGATTTCGGAGACCCTGGGCGATTCGACCTTGCCGATGCGTGACAGGAGATCCGCCACCTGCCGGCGCTTGGCCTCGCGCTGGAGCGGCGGAGCGGCTTCCTGATAGCTGCAGCCGTTGCAGGCCTGATAGTGGACGCAAGGCGCCGGCACCCGGTCGGGGGAGGCCGAAAGAACCTCCAGCAGGGCGGCGCGGGCGAAGCGGCGGGAGCGCTGGGTGATGCGCGCCAGGATGCGGTCGCCGGGCACCGCCCGGTCCACCAGGACGACCATGCCTCCAGCGCGGGCGATCGCCTCTCCCCCGAAGGCGAGCGACTGAATCGTCAGCTCGACCGGCGCGGCGGAGGCGTCAGGTCCTTCGTCCGGCTCGGACCCAGCCATGGCTCAATACGACGAGAAGCCAGACGGCGATGAAGATCTGACAGCTGCGTGCAATCATGCGACTCTCCCGACTCGCAAGGATGGAAGCGGCGCTACTATAGACAGTCACGATTTTCCCGGTCAACCGGGCCGCCGCGCACCGCAAGGCGGCGTTTGCAATCGACCGACCTCTCATCTACCATCCGGCCATCACGAAGGAGCCGTCAATGAAGGTGCGGGAAATCATCCCCTGCCAGACCTGCAACCGCGACATCGAGAATCTCTCCGAGGGGCTGGTCGTCTGGTGCACCACCAAGGACAAGCCGGGCGCTCCCTCGATCAAAGTCGTGCATCGGGTCAAGTGCGATCCCTGGAAAGGGCAGGCGCCCCATTCCCGACCTCTGCCGGATTTTCAGGAGAAGCCGGACGAGATGCGCCGTACGTGGGCCGCCCTCGTCAAGGAAGGGGGCATCGCGGCGGTCATGGCGTGGGAGGTCCTGGGAAAGATCTACGAGGGGATCGGCGAGAAGGAGTTCTTCAAGGTCGAGGAAGTCGCCGCGCCCTCACCGGCCGGTCCGCCGCCGGCTTGAAAGAGGAGGAAGCATGCTGCTCGAAAAGCGCAAGGGTCTCATCCTCGGCGTCGCCAACAAGCGCAGCATCGCCTGGGCCATCGCCCAATCGGCCTCGCGGGAAGGCGCGCGCCTCGCCTTCACCTTCCAGGGCGAGCGTCTGGAGGGAAACGTTCGCGAGCTTGCCGCCACGCTCCCGGATTCCGCCGTGTATCCCTGCGACGTGAGCAACGACGCGCAGATCGAGGCGCTCTTCGAATCGGTGCGCCGCGATTTCGGCAGCCTCGATTTCCTGGTCCATTGCATCGCTTTCGCGAATCGCGAGGACCTCGAGAGGGAGTTCGTCCAAACCTCGCGTGCCGGCTTCCTGCTGGCCCACGACATCAGCAGCTATTCGCTGGTCGGGTTGACCCGCGGGGCCTTGGGACTCTTCCCTCCTGAAGGAGGGAGCATCCTGGCCTTGACCTATCTCGGGAGCGAGCGCGCCATTCCGCGCTACAACGTGATGGGAGTCGCCAAGGCTTCGCTGGAGGCGAGCATCCGCTACCTGGCCAGCGATCTGGGGCCGCGCAACATCCGGGTCAATGGCATTTCAGCCGGGCCCATCAGCACCCTGGCGGCACGCGGCATTCCCGGATTCACCAGCATCCTGGAACAATACCGCGAGAAGTCCCCGCTGCGCCGCAACACCGAGGCGTCCGAAGTCGGGGATACGGCCGCCTTCCTCCTGAGCCCCCATTCGAGGGGTATTACCGGGGAAATCCTTTTCGTGGATGCCGGTTATCATATTGCCGGTACTTGATTCCCGGAATTGCCAAGACTGACAAGCATTTCATCGAAGAACAGCATGGAAATGCTTGTCTACAAAGACTTTCGACGGCATCCTGCATCATAATATGATTTCAAATAATTTTTAAGAATTCTCTTGACGCCATCTCTGACTCGGAGTATTTAAGTGACAGTTATGTGGCGGGCGGCTGAACCTCCGAAGCAAGGACAAAAGCGCTCGCGGATCCCGGCCGGTCTCGATGTGGGGGTGTGGCAAGCGGGCGAGGGACCTATAACCTGGTAACCCCTGATTGGGGAGGACCCCTCTCCCTCCCTACCCAGCGGCCCTTGCTACACCCCCTCTATTCACCTATCCCTATTACAGCTTGTAGTGCTTCCTGGCCCATGGCAGAAACTCGAACCAGTAGGAATGGGCCTGCCACTCCCCGAAAGGCTCATAGAGAGAAAGGATCTCCTTCTCGCTGGGATTCCTTCCCCCGAAGCGGTTCTTGCGAAAGTAGAGGTATACCGAGCTGTCCACGGGGATCTCGCGCCCATCACCCCAGACCATCATCAGGTAGCGGGTGGTTGCCTTTCCTACGCCCGGGATAGACAGAAGATACGCGCGCATGGCCTCCCGATCGAGCGCACCTGCCTCGATCAAGGCGATTTCCGCCGACCCCTCCGTGGCGCACCGCGCCCAGCTCCGTAGGAACCGGACCCGGTAACCAAGGCGCGATACATCGCGCAGCTTCGCCTCGCTCACCCGAAGGATCGCCGAAGCGGAAGGGAAAGCCCGCGCGTCGACCCCGGGAACCCTGTTCCCCAGCGTGGCAATTCGGTTCATCGCCAGGACCGCCTGGCGCCAGGCGATATTGGTGGCGCAAATTGCCTTGAACACTTCCTCGAAGACGTTGCCGCAGCGCAGGAACCGCCCCGCTCCCGCCCGCGGCACATAGCGGATTCGAGGCTCGCCCCGGCAAAGCGCGTGGAAGCCACGCAGATCGACATCCAGGCTCAGCATCCGCCGGATCCTGGCGCGCAGAACCGGCCGCCGCGCCGCCTCTCCGCCTGCCAGCCAGCGTATCTGGACGGGTTTTCCCTTTCCTCCAGGCTGTGCCAACACGAAATAATGAAGGCTCCCGTCGGGCAGCTCCTCGGCTCTTGATAGCCGCTTCAGGCGCCTATCCCACCGGAAGGGCTCGACGCCGGACCAGCCGTGCGAAGCGACGGTCTGCTCAAGGCTGAAATCGGATGGAACCTTTAGACGGCTTATCGGGGCGCCAGACTGCCTCTTATCCTCCCGTTGACGCCCCCGACGACGGCGGCTAAGATCACGCCGCTCGCCTCGCGGGCTTTCGCCCGCGCCGCGCTCCCGGCGCATCCTCGAGGAGCCTTCCATGGGCATCTTCCCCTTCCCGTTCCAGCAGCGCGTCCTCGCCAACGGCTTGCAGGTGGTGGCGGTCCCCTTCGACTCGCCTGGGCTGGCGGCCCATTGGATCATCGTGCGGGTGGGCAGCCGCAACGAGATTGAGCCTGGACTCTCCGGCTTCGCCCACTTCTTCGAGCACATGATGTTCCGCGGCACGCCGCGCTACCCCGAGGACCGCTACCATGCGGCCCTCAAGCGCCTGGGTGCCGATTCGAACGCCTTCACCTCGGACGACCTCACGGCCTATCACACCCTCGCCGCCGCTGAATCGCTTCCCGAGATCATGGACCTCGAGAGCGACCGCTTCATGAATCTGCGCTACGAGCGCGAGGCTTTCCAAAAAGAGGCGCGGGCCGTGCTCGGCGAATATAACAAGAACTTCTCCTTTCCCGAGGTCATGATCGAGGAAAAGCTCTTCGAGACAGCTTTCCGGGTGCACCCCTACCAGCACACCACCATGGGCTTCCTGCGCGACATCGAGGACATGCCCAACCAGTACGACTACTCCCTGTCGTTCTACGATCGCTACTACCGTCCCGAGCACTGCATCCTGCTGGTGGTGGGAGACATCGAGAGCGACGAGGTCTTTGCCCTCGCCGAGAAGCATTACGGCCCATGGAAGCGCGGCATCACGCAGATCCGGATTCCGCAGGAGCCGCCGCAGGTCGAACAGCGGCAAGTCGCGCTGAGCTGGCAGAACCCGACGCTGCCGATCCTGACGCTCGGATATCACGTCCCGGCCTTCTCGACCCGTGCACGCGAGATGCCGGCCCTCGATCTGATTTCACGCATCACCTTCTCCGACACGTCGCCGCTCTATCGCCGCCTGGTCCTGGAGGAGCAGATTGCCGAGAGCCTGGTGGGAGGTGCCGGCGACCACCGCGATCCGACCCTCTTCGTGATCCAGACGCATGCCAAGGCCCGGGCCCTGCTCGGGCGCGTCCGCGAGGCGATCGAGTCCTCCCTGCGCGAGCTGCGCGAGAGCCGTGTCGACGAAGCGCGGCTGCAGGCGACCAAGAGCCACCTGCGCTATGCCTTCGCCATGCGCCTCGACTCCGCCGACTCGGTGGCATCCATCCTGGCGCACATTCTCCAGCTGACCGCCGATCCGGGGGGCTACGAAGAGCTCTATGCCACCTATGATTCGCTGTCGGCGGAGGATCTGCAGGCGGTGGCGCGACAGGTCTTCCGTGACGAGAATCGCACCGTGGTGACTCTTACCGCGGCGGAGGTCCCGCAGGAAGGCGAGGCAACCTGATGGGCTCCCCCATCTCGACGACCCTTCTCCCTTCTTCTCTTTCTCCCATCGTGAGCTTCCGGATCCTGTTCCGCGCCGGCTCCGTGGACGACCCCCGCGGCCGCGAGGGGATGACCTATCTCACCACCGCCATGCTGGCGCAGGGAGGAACGCGCTCGCTCACCTATGCGGAGCTTCTCGAAGCGCTCTATCCGATGGCGGCGCGAATCGACGCACAGGCCGACAAGGAGGTGGTGGTCCTTCTCGGGGAATGCCACCGGGATCACCTGCAACGGTTCGTACCCTTGCTGCGCGACATCCTTCTGCGGCCCCGCTTCGATCCGGCCGATTTCGCTCGGCTGCGCGACGAAGCGGTCAACTATCTGGAAAAGCAGCTGCGGGCCAACGACGACGAGGCCCTCGGGAAGGCGGTCCTGCAATCGGCCCTCTATGAAGCGCATCCTTACGGTAAGCCCAACGTCGGAACGGTCCAGGGGCTCAAGGCGCTGAAGCTGGATGAGGTAATCGCTCATTTCAAGGCGCATTTCACCCGGGAGAGCGTCGATCTGGGGATTGCGGGAGGTTACCCGGAACAGCTGGCCGTGGATCTTGCGAAGGAGCTCGCGGCCGGATTGCCGTCACGGTCCACCGAGCGCGTGACCGTCTCCGAGCCCCGGCTTCCGCGGGGAATCGAAATTGTCGCCGTCGAAAAGCCCTGCATCGCCACCGCCTTGTCGATCGGCTTCGCGACCTCACTCACCCGCGCGCACGAAGACTGGATTCCCCTGCTCGTGGCCAACTCCTGCCTGGGCGAGCACCGCACCTTCAACGGCGTCCTGATGAACGAGCTGCGCGGAAAACGCGGGCTGAACTACGGCGATTACTCCTACCTGGAGCACTTCATCCAGGAAGGCGGGTCCACCTTCCCGGTGACCAACATTCCGCGCCGCCGTCAATACTTTTCCATCTGGCTGCGTCCCGTGCCACACCGCAACGCGCCTTTCGCCCTGCGCGGCGCCCTCTATTTCCTCGACCGCACGCTGCGCCAGGGAATTCCCGAGGCCGATTTCGAAGCGACCCGGTCGTTCCTGAAGACCTACAGCCGGCTCTGGGCCCAGAGCCTGGACCAGCGCCTCGGCTATCTGCAGGACTCGAAGATCTACGGAATCGCCGACTACCTCGAGACGATTCAGCGGCGCTTGCCGGAGCTGACCTGCGAGGAGGTGAATGCCGCGATGCGCCGCCACCTGCGCGCCACCGATCTGGTCGTGGCGGCAGTGACCCAGGATGCCGACGCCTTTCTCGACCCGCTGCTCGCCGGCGCGCCGACGTCCGTCACCTACGACACCGAGGGCACTCTCCCGGAGGTCCTGCAGGAAGACCGCGCGATCGAGAGATTTCCGCTGCAGGTAAGCCGGGAGAAGAGCCGGAAGGTCACGCCCGAGGAGCTCTTCGAGACCTGACCAACGAATGCGGGCCATGGATGGATCAGAAGGTCCAGCGGTCCATGTCCCTTTCGAGGCCGTGGATCTCGTCCATGGCGGCACGCTTGGCCGTCTGGGTGAAAAGCGGCAAGGTGAACAGCGCGTAGAGAAGGAGCACCAGGCTCAAAGCGACGGCGGGCGAGATGCGGCCGGCCCCCATTCTGGCGTAGACCTCGTGCAGCGAATCCGCCGGCACGGGGTGCATGTAGAGCTTCACCAGCCAGACGACAAACAGGATCCAGTACAGCGCGATGTAATTGCGGCGCAGCCGGAACAGGAAGGCCTCGAGGTAGGTCGTCTTGAACGTGGGACAGTCGAGGTCCCGCGCCACCCGATCGGCCCAGTCCCCGAGAGGACTCATCAGATTGCGCCGGATGAGCGGCAGGTAGAAGTTCTCCTCGATCATCCGCACGCGCGCTCGATAGACGGAGAAGTAACGATAGCGCCGCGCCTCGACGGCCAGGAAATTGGTGATCAGGATCGTCCCGAGAATGATGGTGAAGGCGCTGTGCTCGGGCGAGGAGAAGGCGAAGGAGACGATTCCAGCCGCCGTGACCACCGCCCAGTTGGTCGTCGTGTCCAGCCGGCTGCGCCAGATCTGGCTGCGGTACATCTCCCCCCGGTAGAAATGCACCATGGCGCTGATGTACTCGGGGCGTGTGAGGGGAAAGCTCTCGAACGAGTCGCCCGGCGTCGGAGTCGGAGGGTTCGAATCCATCGATCCACCGAGAAGGTGGCTCCATGCCGCATTCGGAAAGGCGCGCCTCTGTTTCTACTGAAGACCAAACCCTCCGAAGATTAAGCGAGGACTTCCCGTCTCCGCAAGCCGCTCTGGAGATATAAGAAACGAGCTGGAGTTCTGCTACGGTCCTTGGTATGGAGGCGGAGGCAATTCCGGGACTTCATATTTTTCAGAGGGATATCCCTTGATGTAACAGACTTCCCAGTAGGTGCACGATCCCTTCCCGCTGTTCGTGGACTCGTTGATCAGACCCTCCTGGAGGGATGCCGCCTGGGAATCGCCCGCACAGATGCAGGAGCAACTTGCCTTGGGATCGGGCGCATCCCCGAGCTCGGGGAAAATGCACGAGCCGGAGGCCTGCATGATAATCAGGCTTTGCGAAACAGTCGCGACCGCTTTGACTCCGTTCCTGACGACCGTCTTGAAGTAATCGAGATCGAGCTCCGCGGGATTCAAGGGAGTGCAAAACCCCTTCGGGGCACCCTTGACGGCGACACAGAATCCGGTGCCCAGCCCCGGGATTCCCGCAGTCGGCAATCCAGGCTTCTCGGCTGCGCACACACCCCCCGCGAGCAGGAAAAGGAGCAGCGCTGATTTCCTCATGTTCATCCCTCCTGGTGGGACAGTACCCCGAAAGAGCCGGGTGTCAAGAACAATGAGGGGTGCGTTTTTTCATCGCCGTGCCGGATGACGAAGAGAGTTACCATAGCCCGGGCCAGGGTCGGCGAGACAGCCACGAGACGGAAGGAGCGCATCGGTGATGCTGGATCAATTCTGGACTTGGCCTGGTTGGGCGGCCATCAGCTCGCTCGCGACCATTGCCGCGGCCATCGTTGTCCTCAAGTACACGCACGAAACGATCCGGCTGCGGCGCATCGCCAAGGACCAGCTGGAAGCCTCGATGGCCCCATTGCTCGTCCTGTCGATCGAGAAACCGCGGCCAGAAGAGGATGCGACCTTTTTCGATCCCGTGCACGTGGGGGACGCCATATCCTTCACGATCAGGAACTATGGAAAAGGCGCCGCCTTGCGAACGGCACTTCACGGCGCCGTCCTGCCTCCCATTCCTGCCGGGCAGACCCTGCACTGCCGCATGGACGTGAAAAAGGTCTATGGAGGAGCCTCGAAGACCGCCGATGGCCACTATCCGGCGGTCGAGCATGAGATCCTGTACCGCAGCACCTCCGGCCGGAAGTACCGGACGAAATGCCGATCCCAGAGGAACAAGGTATCTGCGGAATCCCTGGAGTATCTCCGGCTCGACGAGTGAGCGGGGGGAGACGTTTGTCCGGCAGGTATGGCGTCCCCAACGGGATTTGAACCCGTGTTGCCGCCTTGAAAGGGCGGCGTCCTAGGCCAGACTAGACGATGGGGACGCGGGGCCGGAAGTCTACACGAAAACTCCGTCCGTGCGCAGAGCCAGGAATCGCTC
>DASTZC010000057.1 GCA_035764505.1 Candidatus Polarisedimenticolia bacterium | reverse complement strand
TCGGTCAGATCCTTCCAGGTGCCGGCCACGCCGGGCACCGTGGCCTGACCACCGAGCTTGCCCTCCGTGCCCACCTCGCGCGCCACGCGCGTCACCTCGGCGGAGAAGCCGTTCAGCTGATCCACCATGGTGTTGATGGTGTTCTTCAGCTCCAGGATCTCGCCGCGCACGTCGACCGTGATCTTGCGCGACAGGTCGCCGCGCGCCACGGCGGTGGTGACTTCCGCGATGTTGCGCACCTGTCCCGTGAGGTTGCCGGCCATGGCGTTGACCGAGTCGGTGAGGTCCTTCCAGGTCCCGGCCACGCCCGGGACGATCGCCTGGCCGCCCAGCTTCCCCTCGGTGCCCACCTCGCGCGCCACGCGCGTCACCTCCGAGGCGAAGGAGCGCAGCTGGTCCACCATCGTGTTGATGGCCTCCTTGAGCTGCAGGATCTCGCCGCGCACGTCGACGGTGATCTTCTTGGAGAGGTCGCCGCTGGCGACCGCGATCGTCACGTCGGAGATGTTGCGTACCTGCGCGGTGAGGTTGTTGGCCATCGAGTTGACGCTGTCTGTGAGATCCTTCCAGACGCCGCTGACGTCGCGGACCTTCGCCTGGCCCCCCAGCTTGCCGTCGGTGCCCACCTCGCGCGCCACGCGCGTCACCTCGGAGGTGAAGACCTGCAGCTGCTGGATCATCGTGTTGACGATCGTGGCGGAGCGCAGGAACTCTCCCTGCAGCGGGCGGCCGTCGATGTCCAGGCGCAGGGTCTGGAGCAGGTCTCCCTGGGCCACCGCCGAGATCGAGCGGGTCACCTCGGTCACCGGGTAGATGAGGTCCTCGATGAGAGTGTTGACCGACCCTTCCATGTCGCGCCAGGAGCCGGGCAGACGCCCAAACTCGACGCGCTGCCGGATCTTGCCGTCGCGGCCCACCGCCTGTCCCACGCGGCGCAGCTCTTCCGCGATGCGCTCGTTGGAGGCGACGATTTCGTTGAAGGTGTCGGCGATCTTGCCGTTCAGCCCGACCCAGTTCCCGGGCAGGCGCACGGAGAAGTCTCCGCGACGGACCGCCTGGAGCACCCTGAGAAGCTCGTGCAGATCGAGCGGCGGATCGGTCGCCGGCAGAAGACCTTCGGGTTGAAGGGGTGTATGAGGATGAGTGCTCATCGGCTGCGCCTCGTCGATAAAATTTGCGGCACGAGCCGAGAGGTCCGCCGTGAGGCGCTGCGGCTCGGGGGATTTCGCTGGAGAGACTGCGGAAGCGGTCAGCGTTTCAGGTCGGGGCGGTGAAGCCAGGGATGTTCCCCGCTTCCTGGAGCGGGTTTTTCTGGGGGTCTTCCGCTGTTGAAGATCGGGCACGACAACTCCCAAACGATCGCCTGGACCGGGCCTGGGGTCGCTACTGCGTCCTTAACAATCTGTAGATCAGAAGCGTCCAGATCGATGATGGCAGGTGAACATATTACAGATGGAAATGCACGAGTGAACTACAGGATTGTACGTAGTAGCCGGGGGAAAAAACCTGCGGCTCCCGTAGGGGTGCTAAGTCCGGGTCGCCTCGGCTCGCAGCCCGCGCAAATCGAGAGGGTCGGTGACCATGGCGAGCCCCCCGTCACGCGTGCGGGGCCATTCCTCGCGAGGGCGGTCGCGATAGAGCTCGACCCCGTTGCCGTCGGGGTCGCGCAGGTAGAGCGACTCGCTCACACCGTGGTCCGCGACCCCCTCCAGGGGGATGCCGGCCTGCTCCAGACGGACGAGGGCGTCGGCCAGGGTGCGGCGATCGGGATAGCGGATGGCGACATGATAGAGCCCCGTCGTGCCGGGAGGCGGAGGCGAGCCGCCCCGGCTCTCCCAGGCGTTGAGGGCGATGTGGTGATGGTACCCGCCGGCGCTCACGAAGGCGGCGCCGGGCCCCATTTTCTGGGTCAGCTGGAAGCCGAGGACTCCGCAGTAGAAGGCCAGCGCCCGGTCCAGGTCGGCCACCTTGAGGTGAACGTGGCCGATGTCGACGCCCGGATCGATGGGAGGCGAGTTACTCATTCTTCAACCATCGATTGGAGAGGAGCGATCACTTGGCGTAGTGATCGGCTCCCAGAAAATGCAGCGAGACGTACGGCTCATCTCCGACGACCCAGCTGTCGTGCGGCTCCGCCGGCACGTGGAACAGCATCCCCTGCCGCAGCTCGATGACCCGGCCGTCGGCGAAAGCGACGGCAGCCGTGCCGCGGACCACCAGGCCGACATGCTCCACGTCGCAGTGCGTCGCGCCCAACGATGGCCCGACGTGCTCCGACCATTTCCAGCCTGGCTCGTAGGTCGCCCGCCCAATCGTCATGCCGCCGAGCCGCACGATCTCGAAGCGTCCCTTCACCATGTCCCGGACTTCGTCCGGCGTCTCGAAGCGCTTCAGAATGACCTCGGGATCGCTCATTGCGGCCTCGTAGAAGGGCGCCTGGGTTTGTTGGAGTCTGCCGCGGCGCTGCTCCGGCTCTCCTCTTCCTTCGTCCGGCCGTTGCCGTCGCCGGAAGCGGGCTCCGGAGGGCCACCCAGGAAACCGATGCGGCCGGCCTGCTGCTTGACGGTGCGGGCCAGCTTTTCGTACTCGCGCTCCATCTCGGGGCTCACGGACGGGATCGTCTCCTTGACGGCGCGCAGGAAGTGCTCCTGGGTGACGGAGCGGGCCTCGGGATTGTCACGCAGGGCGAACAGCCCCGCCTTCATGCAGACCCCCGCGATGTCGGCCCCGGTGAAGCGATCGGTGATCTCCGCCAGCTTCTCTACATTCACGTCCGGGTCGAGCGCCATGCCGTGGGTATGGGCCCGGAAGATCTCCACGCGCGCGGCCGTGTCGGGGACCTTCACGTAGATAAGCTCGTCGAACCGTCCCGGCCGCAGCAGTGCCGGGTCGATCCTGTCGGGCCGGTTGGTCGCCCCCAGGACCACGACTCCCTTGAGCTCCTGCATCCCGTCCATCTCCGACAGGATCTGGTTGACGATCCGCTCGGTGACCTGCGGCTCGCCGAAGGAGCCCCCCCGGATCGGCGCCAGCGAGTCGAGCTCGTCGAAGAAGATGATGGCCGGCGGGACCTGTCGCGCCCGCTGGAAGAACTCCGCGATCTTCTTCTCCGACTCGCCGTACCACTTGGACAGCAGCGAGCTTCCCTTGGCCGACAGGAAGCTGGCCCCCGCCTGCGTCGCCACCGCCTTGGCGGCGAGCGTCTTGCCGGTGCCGGGCGGCCCGTACAGGAGGATTCCCTTGGGGGCGCGGATCCCCAGACGGCCGAATGCTTCCGGCTTCTTGAGCGGCAGCTCGACCATCTCGTGCAGGACGCGCTTCACCTCTTCCATGCCGCCGACTTCTTCCCAGCGCACCTTCGGGATCTCGACGACGATCTCGCGCAGCGCCGAGGGCTGGACTTCCAGCAGCCCCTGGTCGAAGTCCTTGCGGCGAACCTCCAGCTTCTCCAGCACCTGGGGGGGGATCGTCTTGTCCTCTCCCAGGCTCAGCGTCGGCATCAGGCGCCGCAGCGTGGCAAGCGCCGCCTCCTTGGTCAGATGCGCCAGGTCGGAGCCGGTGAAGCCCACCGTCAGCTCGGCCAGGCTCGACAGGCTGACGTCCTTCCCCAGCGGCATGCCGCGCGTATGGATCTGCAGGATCTCCAGGCGGCCCGCCTGGTCCGGAATGCGGATCTCGATCTCGCGATCGAAGCGGCCGGGGCGCCGCAGCGCCGGGTCGATGGCGTCGACCCGGTTGGTGGCGCCGATCACCATGACGTTGCGCCTCCCTTTCAGCCCATCCATCAGCGTCAGGAGCTGAGCCACGATGCGCTTCTCCCCTTCCCCGCTCACGTCGGCGCGGCGCGGGGCGATCGAGTCGAGCTCATCGATGAAGATCACCGCCGGCGCGTTCTTCTGTGCCTCCTCGAAGATGCCGCGCAGCCGCTCCTCCGATTCGCCGTAGAACTTCCCCATGATCTCCGGCCCGTTGATGGCGGAGAAATGGGCGTTGGACTCGTTGGCCACCGCCCGGGCCACCAGCGTCTTGCCGGTCCCCGGCGGCCCGTGCAGGAGGACCCCGCTGGGAGGCTCGATCCCGAGGCGCGCGAACAGCTCCGGGTGCTTCAGGGGAAGCTCGATGGTCTCCTGGATCTTCTGGATGATCGGGCGGATGCCGCCGATGTCCTCGTAGGTGACGAGGCGGGACGGCCGCCCTTCCTGGGCGGTGTACTCGGGCAGAAGCTCGATCCGGGTCTTATCAGTGACTTGGACGATCCCCTTGGGCGCCGTGTCGCTCACCACCAGGCGGATCTCCATGAGCCCGAACGCCGGGCCCATGAGGCCTCTCATGACCTCATCGGCCGAGGCTCCGGGTGGAACCGATTGGGGCTGGCGGCGGAATACACTGGTGGAAACCAGGTCCCCTTCGACCAGGGGGCGGTGCAGCAGCGTCATGCGCAGCGCCTCGCCGGGACCCTCCAGGCGTAATCCCTCTCGTGCCGGCGCCAGAACGACGCTCTTGGCTTCCTTCCACTCGACCTTGCCGATCTCGACGGTCTCGCCGATGCCGACCTTGGCGTTGAAGCGGATCAGCCCGTCCATTCGGACGACTTCGATCCCTTCATCAGCGGGATGAGCACTCAGCACGATGGCGGCGGTCAGGCGCTTCCCCTGCACCTGAACCACGCCTCCTTGCTCGACGCCGAGTTCCTCGAGGTGCCGGGCCCCGAGACGGACGACTCCCTGTCCCACGTCCTGCTGGATCGCCTCGGCGACCTTGATGCGCAACGCTTTGTCTGCCACGAGTCAACTCCTAAGGAGATGCATGCGCGCCCGCGGCCGGTCGTGGAGCAGCATACCATCAGCCATGGCCCGGGCCGAGTCTCCCCCGGGAAATTGGCAGGACTTGAAGGACTCGACTAGGGGTGAGATGCAGGTTCGACGCGAAACTCCAGCCACATTCCGAGGGCGACCTCAGGCGGGAGGAGCAGGCTTCTACCCGATGGCGGCTGGACAAGAGAATCGGGGCTGATTCCGCCCTCGGTCAGTGCTCTTCTCACCATATCGAGATCGCGGACGCGCACCGTCGCACCCATGATGCTGCGTCCCGGCAGGATGCGACGCGAGCCGGGCAGGAAGAGAATCTCCCCTTCGCGCAGCTTTCCCACCGGCACGCTCGCCGGCTCCGGCACGCGGACCTCCTGCTCCGAAACCGGCACGTTCAGCGCGGCAAGCAAGGCACGCTCGCGCGTGAAGTTCTCGGCCGCCAGCCAGACCCCGATCAACGCCTCGGCGCCGTTGGGATGCTCGAAGTGCTCGGGGCGATCGGTGGGAGATTTATTGCGCGACCCGAAGAAAAGATAACGTAGAGGGTCGGACGGCGGGAACGTCAGCAGTCCTTCGCTCCGTCCATACGCTTTCCCGACCGCCACGATCCGGTGCGTCAGCGCCTCAGGATCGGGGGCGTAGAGGGCGACGAATGCCGGACCCTCGCCTTCGTAGAGCAGCCGCCGGTACTCTCCCGACAGCTCATCGCGCGGCTGATCGGCGGTGATCAGCTCGATCTCCGAGCCGTCGGCGAATTTCGCGTGGAGGTTGCGAATGCCGTTGGCGTGCGGGCGGCCTTGCTTGAGGACGAACCCCAATCGCCGATAGCGCCGGCCGGCTGCCTCGAGATCGCGAACCGCCACCGGGATGTGATCCAGGCCGACCACGAGCGGCCCCTCGCGCGCTGCCGCATGGATCGCCGCGAAGGAAGGTGGAAGGAGCGTCGCGGCCAGGAAGAGGACCCCGGGATGGCGCAACAGGGTCCTCGGCCGAGCCGGGCTTGGAGCTGGTGGATGAGGATCCACCGAGGCCGTCTGATTCGCCGAAGCTTCCACCCGGATCAGGACGAATCCGCCGACGCGCCGGGCCGGTCCCAGCGGCGGGGTCCCCGCCGGCGAGCGGCGAATCAACAGCGCGCTGATCCACTGCGGCCAATCGATCAACGCTTCGATCCCCTCCTCGCGGATGTAATCGCTGATCCGCTGCTCGCGCAGCGCGGCGGCGGCGTTACCGTTCACCACGCCGTCCAGGTTGATGACCGGATGCCGCGCGAAGTAGCCGATCGTCCCCGACTGGAAGGCGCCTCCACGGCTCCCTGGCGCCAGCGCCTCGTCGAGCGCCCGCGCGGCTTTCATGTACTCGGAGACATTCTCGTAGGGGCGATGATGGATGAAGTGTCCCGGCACCTGGCCGGCGAAGAAAGCCAGCTGCAGCGCGGCCGCCAGAAAGGCGACCCGCGACGATCCCCAGCGGCGCAGCGGCGCCCATCCGGTGGAGAGACGCTCCAGGGCGGGGGCGGAGGCCAGGGACATCAGGATGAAGAGCGGGAAAAGGTAGCGCTCGAACCACCACTGTCCGAGAACTCCGAAGGCATAGGCCGGCAGCCACAGCAGCGCGCAGAAGAGCCCGACGTGCGCGAATCCCTTCCAGGCATCATCCCCCGCTCCGGCCGGGCGCTTGAGGAACAGAAGGTTCAGCGCCAGGAGCGCCCCGCCGGCGAAGACCAGGATCATGCTCTGGGGGCTGAAGACAGTCCCGCTTCCCAACGACAGCGGCAGCGACACGGGGAAAAGGAGCGGTTGTCCGAGAAGGACCTGTACCGCCTTGCGCAGGCTCCCGACGTAATAGATGAAGGGGACCTGGTCGGGAGGAAAGTAGTAGGCCTGGCGCGGTCCCAGGACAAAGGTCGTGCCGTAGAACAGCGATAGATTGCGTACCGCCTTGCCCGATTCGGGGAGAAGGACGCCGAAGCGCGAGACGAGAAAAGCGACATAGGGAGATACCGTCGCCAGCGCCACCGCCGCGACGAGGCCGACCTGGCGAAGGCGGCTTGCGATCGATACGCGTCGCAGGAGGAAATCAGCGGCGATGGCGACAGCAAGGAGGACGCCGTCCACCCGGGCGAGCACCGTGACCCCGAGCAACAGTCCCAGCAGCGCCAGGTTCCGGTGCGACGGATCGGGGCGGGCATGGCCGAGATGGAAGTCGAGCGCAGCCAGGAAACAGAGGCCGAAAAGTCCTGTCTCGAGCCCGTTCGTTCCCTGGGACAGGAAATAGGGGGAAGCGCACCAGAGCAGTGTCGCGAACAATGCTCCGCGGCGCGTCGCGACGCGGCGCGCGATGCGATAGACGAACCATCCCGAGGCGGCCCCTGCCAGCGCCAGAAGGGTCAGAGCGAGATGGATCGGCAGCGGCGAGCCGGGCGAGGAGACGGCGTACAGCGGCACGAGCGCGAAGGTGTACAGCGGCTGGAATCCGGAAGTTTCATGGATGCCGTCGGCGGTCGGGCCATGCCCGGCAGCCAGATTCCGCGCGATGGAGAAGGAGTAGAAAGCGTCATCGATCAGAGGGCCACGCTCCGCCAGGTAGGAAAACGGCGCCCAGGCGAGCGCCAGGCGCAGCAGGAAACCCGCCGCCAGCAGGATCGGGAGGATCCTGTCGCGCTCGGTCGCCACCTTCGCGGCCCCGTCCTGGTTGGGCATGCTCAGGCTGCTCGCCTCGCCGAGGCCCCGCCAGTTACCCATCGGTCCACGCCGGCGAACATGAGCGGGTTCAGCGTAATGGAGATGAGCGCGCCAGCCACGATCAGCCCCATCCCCTCCGGAGGCAGGGCGCCCAGGGCTATCCCCAGGCCCGCCAGAATGAACGAGAACTCCCCAATCTGGGAGAGGGCCGCCGCGATGAGCGCCGCCGTGTGGCGGTCGCGGCGCAGCAGGAGCACGATGCCGAAAGCGGCGGCCGATTTGCCCAGGACCACGATGGCGACGACCCCCAGGACCTGGAGCGGCCGCTCCACCAGGATCGCCGGATCGAAGAGCATGCCGACGGCGACGAAGAACAGGGCGGCGAAAGCATCCTGCAGCGGCAGGAGATCTTTCGCCGCGCGGTGGCTCAGGTCCGATTCATTGATGACCATGCCGGCCACGAAGGCGCCGAGGGCAAGAGAAGCGCCGAAAAGCTCCGCGGAGCCGAAGGCGATGCCGACGGCCAGCGCCACGACGGCGAGAGTGAAGAGCTCGCGCGAGCGGGTCCTTTCCACGCGGCTGAGGAGCCTGGGGAAGATCCGCCGCCCGACGATCAACATGAAGACCACGAAGACGGCCACCTTCCCGAGGGCCAGGCCCAGATCGACCCATACGCCTCTCTGTCCCTCGGCCAGGCTACCCGGCGGCTTGCCTGCTTCCACCAGCGCCGGCAGCACGACGATCGCCAGGACCGTGAAGAGATCCTCGACAATGAGCCAGCCGACCGCGATCTTCCCATTCTCGGTCTCCAGCTGGTTGCGGGTCTCCAGGGCCCGGATCAGGACGACGGTGCTTGCCACCGAGAGCGCCAGGCCGAAGACGATGCCGGCCGGCACCGACCATCCCCATAAGGCGGCCGCCGCGACGCCCATCACGACAGCCGCAAGGATCTGCGCCACGGCGCCGGGGAGCGCCACCCGCCGCACGCTCAGCAAGTCGCCGATCGAGAAGTGCATCCCGACACCGAACATCAGGAGGATGACGCCTATTTCCGCCAGCTGGGGCGCTACTTCCCGGTCCGCCACGACGCCCGGCGTGAATGGTCCCACGGCGATGCCGGCCAGAAGGTAGCCGACCAGGGGCGGCAGCCGGAGCAGCACCGCCAGGTACCCTCCGGCGAAAGCGAAGGCCAGGCTGACGGCGATCGTGGTGACCAGGCTGAGATCGGTATGCAATGGCGTGTCCCGCTCAAGGGGAAGCGATCTTCCCCTGCTCCTGCGCAATGACCTGACCGCCGCATGTGTCGCAGCGCCCGGTAGCGGCCGCGATGCGCAGCGAATCATCCCCCAAAGGCGCGCCGCACTGTGGGCACGCAATCCGGGCGCGCAGCTTCGCCCGGACGAGCTGCGTCATCAGGATGGCGACCAGGGCGATGTAGACGAGAAAGGCAGGGCCCGCGATCCGCAGCTTGGGGCCGTTGGCCATATGGGCGTCGGCCCAGCGCAGAAAGATGAGCTGCGCCACGCCGCCCCCGACGCTGACTACGAGCAGGGCGAGGGACTCTTTCCAACCGATCTTGCCCAGGGCCGCGCGTTGTGCCTGGAAAGCTGCCCGCGTGTAAGGCTCCACGCTCCGTCCCAACGAGCGGCGGATTCCCTTGGAACAGGGAATCCGCACCGCTTCGGGCGGAATGGTACCACCTTGACGAGGTGTATTTATCGACCAGGCAGCGGGGCCGGCGGCGGAGCCGGGACGAAATGTCGATCGGGTTGCGGCACGTCAGGTCTTCCTGTTGGCTAGGAACCGCAGGATCTCTTTCATGAGCCGGTCGCCCTGGTCGGTCTCGAAGATGTACTGCGCGTGAGCGGAGCCCTCCAAGATCAGGAGCTGCTTCGGCTTCGGCGCCTTGGCGAATTGCTCGCGGATCTTTTGAATGCGGGGGCCGGCGGGGCCGGCGTCGTCGCGCGTGACCACGAACAGCTTGCGTCCCTTCATCTCCTCGGCGGGACCGCCTTCGCCTCCCGCCAGCAGGATCAAGGCGTCGATCTCTCCCTTCTGCGATTCGATCGAGGCGCCGGTGGCGGCGTTTGCTCCCATGCTGCCGCCGATGATCGACACGCTCTTTGCGCCGGTCTCGCGCAGATAGCGGACCGCTGCAAGAACGTCCAAAGGGGATCCGTAGCCGAGATTGAGCGCGGCCGGCCCTTCCTTCGAGCTGCCGAAGCCGCGCATATCGATTGCCAGGACGTGGTATCCCGATTTGACCAGCGCCTGCGCCTGCTTCTCCCAACTCTCCTTGGTGAAGCGGCCGCCGTGGACCAGGACCACGCCTTTGCTCCCCGCACCATAGGCATCGGCATGGATGATCCAGCCATCATCGGCCGGGAAGGAGACCTCCTGCTTCGTGGAGGTAGCGGCTGCCGAGGGTGCAGGATGGATGGCTCCCATTCCGGCGACGAGAACCGCCAGGAGAACCAACCCGCGCACCACCCCGCCTTCAAACATTCGAGCGTGCATCCCGGCCACAATCATCACCCACCTCCAGAAGACTCCGCTCAGGATCGTCTCGCGCCTTACCAGGCGCGGTGCGCGCCTGCCGGCATTCTTGCGCTCCGATCCGGCCTATGGCGCGAATCGTTGTCGCGAGCTCGGCTGCCACTCAAACCGCTTCGTGGAATCGCTTTTTGCTGCTCGGCTGTTGGGGCCGTTGCCACCATAGCATCCGCGGAGACGGGAGCCAATGAACCTGCAGGATCTGACGGGCTGAAGGGCGAATGGATGAAGGAGGGAAAGAGCAGCGTGGGAGAAACAGAAGCAAAAATAGAGACGGCGGGGACCATTCCCCGCCGCCCCAGCTCGTCGTACGCCGGTTGTCAGCTCAGTGTACGGTCAGCCGTTCCAGGTTGATAAAAGGCCGTCAGCCTGATCTTCCCGTAACGTCCGCACCTCGGCTTACTGCAAGAGGCGGGCCGCATCTGCCAGGACCGCGCGTCGAGAGGCTAACTTGTTCTCCTGGCGATCCTTTCGCTGCATGACAAAAGGGGGCTGTCAGGAATCGAGACGCGGCGGTCCTGGAGCGTGTGGAAATCATGCACACGTTTCGCCCGCAGGTACTTCTCCAACTCTTCCATCCAATGGACTTACAGCCCTGCCTGGACTTCCGACAGGGATGTTGGATCTCCGCACATTCGGCTGCATCCGCCTGGAATCCAAGGCCTGAAAGGACTAGCTTCTTGCGGGGTGGGAGTGGCGAACCCCATTCGACTCAAGGATTCGCCGGACTCGACCTCCGTGGATCGATCCTTAATAATGGCGTAACGGTCGGAAGGAGATTCTCATGAGCCCAGGAATCCGACGCGCGTCGTGGATTGCCGGCGTCCTGGTGATCGTCAGCGTCGCGCTCGCCATCGCCATCCCCTTTTTCGTCGACGTCAATACCTATCGCGGCAGGATCGAAACAGAAGCCGAAGCGATCCTGGGACGCGACGTAACTCTCGGGACAATGAAGCTGACGCTGCTGCCGATACCGGGCTTGAGCGTCAAGCCGCTTTCCATCGCTTCCGATCAGAAGGGAGACCCCCCGTTCCTGAACGCCGAGGCGCTTTCTGCCCATGCCCGCCTCATGCCGCTGCTGCAAGGGAAGATTGCCATCGCTTCGTTCACCGCGCACCGGCCGCAGCTCTATCTGCATCGCTATGCCGACGGGCATACCAATCTTCCCGATCTCTCGGGTGGCGCGGAGAAAGCGCGCGCGCAGGAGGCTTCGGGCTCGGCCGCCTCGGATGGCGGCATGAGCCTGGCGAAGCTGCGGATCGAAGGAGCGTCGCTGAAAGTGGTGGACGACGCCGTCGTTCCCGGAAGCACGGTGACCACCGTTCTCCCGAACGTCGACATTGCGCTGGATGATTTCGCCTCGGACGGCCCCTTCAGGATGAAGCTCTCGGCCGCTCTGCCGCCGCGCAGCTCCGGCTCGCTGGTGGTCCAGGGGACCGTGGCGCTGCCTCCTTCCGCCGGAGGCCCGGCGCCCGGCGAGTCGAGCCTCGACATGAAGCTCGACAAGTTCCAGCCATCGGCCTTCGCCCCTTACATCATGTGGCTTGCCGGCATCGAGCCGCCGCTCGGAAGTGCTTCGGGGAAGGTCCATTTGAACGCCCGGCTGGCCTCGACGCCCGAGGGAGTCTGGAAGACGGAAGGGGACGGCCGGCTGGAAGGCGATCTGGAGCTGCGCGGGGTCACGGTGCGCCCCACCGCGAAAGGCGCAAAGGCGGTGCGCGCTGGAGACCTGGACCTGAAAGCGCAGGCGGCAATCAAGGAGGGCGGGAATCGGATCGAGCTGTCGAGCTTCGAGGCCAAGACGGGCAAGACGCGCCTGGAGGCCGCCGGGACAATGCTGCGCGGGACACGAGGAAGCAACGTCGACGTCACCGTGAAGCCTTCGCAGGTGATGGCGGAAGATCTGGTCACGGTCGCCGCCCTGGTCGGCGTCGAGCTCCCCGCCGGGCTCAGCTCCAAGGCCCCGATCGGCTTTCAGGGAAAGGTCTCCGGGCCGCTGGATCATCCCGATCAGCTGAGCTTCAGCGGACAGATCGCGCTTTCCGGGGTGCGCTATGCCGACCCGTCCATGGGAAAACCGATCGAGGATATCGCCGGAAAGCTCACCTTCGTGAACGGCACCTTCAAGGTCAGCTCTCTGGCCGCGCGGGTGGGCGGGACGGTGGTGAACGGGGAAGCGACGCTGCGCAATTTCAACGCGCCGCAGGTCACCCTGAATCTCTCCTCCTCCAAGGCGAGTCTCGATGATCTGATGGCACTGATGACCCCGTCGTCGCCTTCCGCGCCGGCGGCCACGCGGGCCCAGGCCTCCAACGGCGGATCCACCGACCTGCTGGGAAAGGCCCAGGGCACCGGCACCGTCCGGATCCAGGAAGGCTCGTTCGGCAACTTCCGCTTCTCGCGCTTCGAGGGAGACCTGAAGCTCGCCAACAAGGTGGTCACCTTCGACCCGGTGTCGTTCCAGCTGTACGGCGGCACCTATCGGGGGGCGCTGACCGCCGACATGCGCGGCGCCACGCCGCGCTACGCTTACCGCAGCAGCCTCGCCGGCGTGGATGCCCAGCCTTTCCTGGCCGAGAACATGGGTGTGAAGGACCTTCTCGCCGGCCGGGTGTCGGCCGATCTGCAGATGGAAGGAAGCGGCAGCGGCCTCGACACCATCATGAAATCCCTGAACGGCAGCGGCACCCTCAAGGTGGAGCATGGCTGGATCGGCAAGCTGGATGTCCTGAAAGGGCTGGCGAAGGCCTCCGATTTCCTGGGAGAGAGGACGCTTTCGCAGGTCAGCTCGGGGCTCGCGAAGAACCGCACCGATTTCGAGCAGCTCACCGGGAACGTGACGATCGCCGGCGGGCGCGCCACCACCGACAACCTCAATCTGGTCTCGAAGGATCTGAGCGTGGCCGGGAAGGGAGGCTTCACGCTGGATGGCAACGTCGATCTCGACTTGAAGGTGCTCTTCTCGAAAGAGCTGACCCAGCAGATGCTGGCAGAAGGAAGCCGCGCCCGCTACCTGGAGCGCGAAGGGGATCGCATCGTCCTGCCGCTCACGATCCGCGGGCCGATCGCTTCGCCCACCTACATGGTCGACGTGAAGGGGATCATGCGCGGCGCCGCCAAGACCGAGATCGCGGAGAGGATACTCGGCGGCGGCAAGCGATCGCTTGGGGACATCGTCGGAGTTCTGCTGGGAGCGAAGGGGACGCAGGCTCCCGAGCCCAAGCCCTCGGCCGGCGGCGAGGCACCCCCCACGGAATCGCCATCGGGCGGCATCGCCACCCCCGCCAATGCCCCGCCCACGGGCCGGGCGCTCGCCAGCTCATCCGACGGCGCCGTCCAGATCAGCGGCTCCAAGTACGAAGGCGGGCTGCTGATGCCCGACCTGACCCTGCGCGGCACTTTTTCAGGAGTGGGACTTGCGGGCGCGGACATCAAGGTGGTCGGCAAGGGAGAGCGGACGGTCTTCGAGAAGACCGACGCCTTCAAGGAGATTGCCACCTGGAATGCCGCTCACGATCCCAAGGCGCCGGCGCAAATCCCCTTCAAGGTGAAGGTCGATGGGAAGAAGCTGGCTGGAGCCGGCGATCTGACCATCACCATCACGCTGCGGAAATCGGACGGCTCCGCCTCGGTGGGGACTTTCAGTGAGAAGAAGCCGGGGCTGTGAGGGCGGCGTCGAGGGCTTCGCGGATTCTGGGCAGCGCCGCCTCGCTCGCCTCCTCGCCGCGCGCGATGATCTCTTCCATCGTGTGGAAGTTGAAGAACGAGTGGACGTGCTCGAAGGTGGGGTAGATATCGACAATCTCTCCCTTGTGCCGGAAGCGGTGCAGCTCGCCGTGCACGCGGATCAGGTTGCTGGCTGAGACGCGCACCAGCTGGTTGAGCAGCCGCACCGGGCTGGTCAGCGGCGTCTCCAGCGACGAACCGAAAGACATCGACAGGATCACGTCCGCCCCCTCGGCAATCGCCACGTCGCACGGGATCGGATTGGTCATTCCCCCATCCACCAGCAGCGACTCTCCCCAGCGCACCGGCCGCATGTAGATCGGCAGCGAGATGCTGGCCCGCACGGCGCGCGCCACGTTTCCTTCCTTTAAGATCACCGGGCGGCCGGTACGGATGTCGGTGGCCACGATGCGCAGCGGAATGCGGGTATCGGCGAAGGTCTTGTCGGGGAACATCGCGTGGATGTTCCTCAGGATGCGCTTCCCCTTGATCAGCCCGAACTTCTCGATGCCACGCTTGCGCGGGCGCAGGAGGGAAATCAGGAGCCCGGAGTAGTCGAAGTCGCGGAAGATCTCCGGCTTCCAGTAGGACCAGAGGAAGCCCTCGATCTTGTCGAGCTCGCCGGGGTACAGGGCGTAGGAGGTGGCGAAGAGACTGCCGCCGCTGCTGGCGACGATGAGATCCACCGGGATCTTCTCGCGGACCAGGACGCGGAAAAGGCCAAGGCTCGCGATCGTCTTGATCCCGCCGGAGCCGAGGACCAGGGCCACCTTCGGCGCCCGGGCGGCTCCATCGCCTGACTGCATGATGGCTGTTTTTACCTCCGGCATTGCAGGAAAGATTATAGGCCCCGGGACGCGCCCGCATCAATGCCGCTTTGGTCGGGGCGGGCCGAAGCCTGGGGCTTCTCAGGCCGGCCGGCGGCATCGGCCAACTCCGGCTCCGAGGTCGGCCGGAGGCCGGATACCACGAAAATCATGGACATCGGCGCGATGGCGGCGCTAGAATGCCGGCAAGTGCGAGTCGTTGGAGCTCTTTCCATGCCCTTGTTCGAGTTCCGCTGCCACGATTGCGGCGAGCAATTCGAGACCGTCGTCTTCGATCGCAACCGCCAGATCACCTGTAAGAAATGCCACAGCGCAAGGGTGGAGAAGCTGATCTCCGTCTTCGCGGTGGCCGGCGGCTCACGATCGGAGACTGCCGCGCTGGAGCCAGGACCGTGCACCAGCTGTGGCGCATCCCAGCGGGGGATGTGCAACCTCGATTGACGTGAGCTCCCTCCGGATCGGCGCCTCCTCCTGGAGCGCCCCGTCGTGGGAGGGGGTTTTCTATCCCAAGGGCACCCTGCCCGCCGAGTACCTCCCCTTCTATGCTGCCGAGTTCGACACCGTCGAGGTCGACGCCACGTTCTACCGGACTCCGAGCAGCCGGATGGTCGACGCCTGGCGCGAGCGCACGCCCCCCGGTTTTCTGTTCGCGGCCAAGGTCCCGCAGGTCATCACGCACGAGAAGCTGCTGGCTGATTGCGCCGCCGAAATGAATGAGTTCGTAACGACGATGGACCGGCTGGGAGACAAGCTGGGACCGCTGCTCTTCCAGTTCCGCTACTTCAAGGAGTCGGAGCTTCCCGAGCCGGATCCGTTCCTGGACCGGCTGGAGCGCTTCCTGCCATCGCTTCCTGATGGACACCGCTTCGCCGTGGAGGTGAGGAACAAGAGCCTCATCACACGGAGGCTGCTGGATATTCTGAGCAAGCACCGGATCGCCCTGGCGCTCATCGATCACCCCTGGTTCTATCGCATCGACACGATGATGATGAAGACCGGCGTCCTCACCGCCGATTTCGTATACCTGCGCTGGCTGGGGGATCGCTACAAGATCGAGGAGCAGACGAAGCGCTGGGACCGGATCATCATCGACCGGTCCCGCGAGATGGAGCACTGGATCGCGGCGATCCGGAAGATGCTCGAGCAGGAGCGCTCCGTCTACGGCTACTTCAACAACCACTACGCCGGCTACGCCGTCGGCTCTCTCCGGTATTTCCGCGACCTCTGGCAGCAGGAATCTTCCTCTTAGATCAGGTTTTGTCGAGTTTCTTCTCACAAGGGCACTTTCCCGGTTGGATGCCTCGTCGGGTCCAAGGAGGTTGACTTGGATCTCCGGGCAAGGTGAAATGCCGCCCTCATGGAAAACATTGTCGGTCCCGGAAAAACGCCGCTGCTTCTACAGGTGAACGGCCGTGACGTGACGGTGAGCGTCGAGCCGCGCGCCACGCTGTTGGAGGTCCTGCGCAACGAGCTGGACCTGACCGGCACCAAGAACGTCTGTGAGCTGGGAGAGTGCGGGGCCTGCACCGTCCTGATCGACGGAGAGGCGCGCTATGCCTGCCTGACCCTGGCGATTCAGGTTGCAGGCCGAGAGATCACCACCATCGAGGGACTGGCGGCTTCGGAGAGAGAGCTGCATCCGCTGCAGCAGGCCTTCGTCGAGAAGGACGGCCTGCAGTGCGGCTTCTGCACGCCGGGACAGATCATGGCGGCCATGGCGCTGCTGGAGTCGAACCGCGAGCCAACGCCGGAAGAGATCCGCGCCGCGCTGGCGGGAAACACCTGCCGCTGCGGCGCCTACCCAAAGATCTTCGAGGCGGTGGCCGAAGCGGCCAGCCGGATGGCCATTCGGGTGCCGGGCGAGGACTGATGCCCACCAAGAAGAAGGCGAAGGTGAAGCTGGGGTTTCCGGGCCACTTCAAGGAGACCGAAGTCGCACTGGTGTCGGGAGAGCCGGAGCCTTGGGGCTTCGACGCCGAGCTGAAGGTGGTCGGGACCCGGGTGCCCCGCGTCGACGGGCCCGACAAGGTAAGCGGCCGGGCGCGCTACACCTTCGACCTGAGCCTGCCGGGGATGCTGCACGCCACCGTCCTGCGCTGTCCCCATCCGCACGCCCGCCTGAAGCGCATCGACCTGAGCAAAGTCGAGGCGCATCCCGAGGTCCGCGCGGTCCTGGTCATGGAGGAGAAGGAATACCGCTTCGCGGGTGTCGAGGTGGCGGCGGTCGCAGCGACGACGCTTGCCGCGGCGCACGAGGCGCTGCGTCTGATCGAGATCGAGTACGAGGTCCTGCCTTTCGTCACCGATCCCGAGAAGGCCCGCACTGTGGGTGCGCCCAAAGTCAGGAAGGAAGGCAATCGCGACGTCAGCGCCGACAAGCGCCGCGGCGATCTCGATGCGGGCTTCCGCAAGGCCGATGTGGAAGTCGAGGTGCGGGTGACGACGCCGGTGGCGCTGCATGCCTGCCTGGAAGGCCACGGAAGCCTGGCGCGCTGGGAAGGCGACCATCTCACGGTCTGGGATTCGACGCAGGCGGTTTTCGACGTGCGCGACAGCCTCGCCGCCGCATTGAAGCATCCGCCGGCCAAAGTCCGCATCATCAAGGATCACGCCGGCGGCGGGTTCGGCAGCAAGCTGCAGATGTGGACGCACACGCCGATCGCGGCGCGGCTGGCGAAGCTTGCCAACGCCCCCGTGAAGCTGCTCCTGAGCCGGCACGAGGATTTTCTGTGCACCGGCAACCGTCATTCTTCGGTGCAGCGCGTCAGACTCGCCGCCCGGCGCGACGGGGCCTTCACGGCGCTCTCCTGGGACAGCTATGGCACGGGAGGCGTGGAAAGCGGAGCGGAGACCTCGGGGCCGATCGAGGGAATGTACCGGGTTCCGGCCGTCGGCATTCACGAGGAAGATGTCTACACGAACGCCGGCCCCGCCTGCGCGATGCGTGCGCCGGGGCACGTGCAGGGGATGGTCGCCCTCGAAGCGGCGATCGATGAGCTGAGCGAGAAGGTGTGTCTGGATCCGCTGGAGGTACGGCTGCTCAACGACAAGAGTGCGATCCGGAAGGCCGAGCTGCGATTGGGCGCGGAGCGGATCGGCTGGAGCCGGCGCAGGCCTTCGGGAAGCGATCGCGGAGCGCTCAAGCGGGGTCTCGGAGTGGCGGGGACGACCTGGGATGGTTCGGGGCTTCCGGGCCCCGAGGTAGAGGTGACGCTCGAGGCGGATGGGCGCATCGAGGTGTTCTGCTGCACGCAGGACATCGGCACCGGCACTCGGACGATCCTGGCCCAGGTCGTCGCGGAAGAGCTGCGCGTCCCGGTCGAGGAGGTCCACGTCTATCTGGGCGACTCCTATTTCCCCTATTCGATCCTGAGCGGTGGAAGCCTGACGGCCGCATGCGTCACACCGGCGGCGCGGGCGGCGGCTGCCAGACTGCGCCACGCGCTCCTCAAGCTCGCATCGGGCCCGCTGGAGACCGACGAGCAGGCTCTCGACATCGAAGGCAGGTGCGTCTGCATTCTCGGTCGCGGCCGCAGCCTTCCATGGGTAGAAGTGCTGCAGGGCACCAGGGAAAAGCTTTCCCTGAAGGGCGTCCACCTCGACAAGCAGACCCGCAAGCTGACGGCGAAGGCGCAGCGCCAGGCCAACTACGAGGGCTTCGAGTCCGGGGCCGCCGGCTGCCAGTTCGTGGAGGTCGAGGTCGACACGGAGCTGGGGAAGGTGCGCGTCCTTCGGGTGGTGGCGGTGCACGATTCGGGACGCATCCTCAATCCCCTGCTCTGGGAAAGCCAGGTCAACGGCGGAATCATCCAGGGGATCTCCTTCGCGCTGCTGGAGCAGCGCGTGATGGACCATCGCTACGGCAGGATGCTCAACGCCGACCTGGAGACCTACAAGGTCCTCGGCGCGCTCGAGATTCCCGCGATCGAGATCATCCCCTTCCCCGTGGCGGCGGGCTTCAACAACACCCAGGTTGTCGGAATCGGCGAGCCGGCCATCATCCCGACCGCCGCCGCGGTGGCCAACGCGGTGGCGAACGCCCTCGGCTTCCGCATTCCCGATCTGCCAATCACCCCCGACAAAGTGCTCGATGCTCTGGCCTCCCGGGGAGAAGGGGCGTGCTGAGCGGCTTCGAATACACCACACCCGCCACGCTGAATGACGCGCTGGAGCTGCTCGCGGAATCGCCGGCCGGCGTCGCGCCGATTGCCGGCGGCACCGACCTGATTACGCAGATGCGTACCGGCATCGCCGCGCCGCGGCGTCTGGTGAGCCTGGCCTCAATCGCAGAGCTGGCCTGTCTCGAGATCAACGAGGATGGGCTGCGAGCCGGAGCGTTGACGCCGCTCGTCCGGATCGCGTCCGACCCGCAGATTCGCACGCACTGGACCGCCCTGGCACAAGGGGCTGGCGCGGCGGCCTCTCCGCAAATCCGCAATGCCGGCACGCTGGGCGGCAACCTCTGCCAGCGGCCGCGCTGCTGGTATTTCCGCAGCGAGGATTTCCACTGCCGCAAGAAGGGAGGAAACGAGTGCTTTGCCCTCGAAGGAGAGAACAAGTACCACGCCATCTTCGGAGGCGATGACTGCCGGATCGTCCACCCCTCCGACACCGCTCCGGCGCTCATCGCTTTCGGCGCCGAGGTGAGCTTGCGATCTGCGCGCGGGGACCGCCGGCTGCCGCTGGAGAGCTTCTTTGCCTTGCCGTCAGCCGACGTCACGCGCGAGAACGTCCTCGAGCGCGATGAGATCGTCGCCGAGCTGCGGGTCCCGAATCCTCCGCCCGGGACACGCTCCGCCTACCTCAAGGTCAAGGAGAAGGATTCCTTCGATTTCGCGATGGTCTCCTGCGCCGCGGTATTGAGCTTCGATGGCGACCGGTGCACACGCGCCCGCCTCGTTCTCGGGGGCGTCGCCCCCATCCCCTGGCGCTGCGCGGCGGCCGAGCAGCTCCTGGAAGACCGCCCTCTCGGTGACGACGCCATCGCCGCCTGCGCGAGGGCGGCGCTCGAAGGAGCGTCTCCCCTCTCGAAGAACCGCTACAAAGTGCTCATGGCGCAGGCAGCCATCCGCCGCGTCCTTGCGAGCCTGGCCTCCTCGCCAGATTGAGGCACCTGATCAAATCGCGGCCCTTCAGGCGCGGCGGTCTTCAGCCGCCGGCTGTAAGGGTGCCCCTGTTCCCAGCTGCTAATTCGCAGATTCGCGGGGGGCGGGCTTGGGCGGCTGTCGCCGCTGTGCCTGGGCGGGAATCTTCGGGAGCTCCTGTTCCATCGCTTCCTCGGGGAAGAAAGGCAGCAGCCCGCGCTGGTGCCGTCGCCATGCCTCGAGGTTGTCGCGGATGACCCCGTAGTCTTTCTCATCGTCGATGTCGATCGACAGCCCGCCAAAGGGGCTGACGAGAGAAATGAAGCGGCATCCGAGCATCCGTGACGCAGTCTGCTCGATGACGTTCAGATCCAGGCGGTTCCGGGCGATCCGCGCCAGCGCGGGAAGGCCCGCCCGATCCAGCATCGACACCGCCTGCAGGAAGGCGACGTGCCCCGCCCCGCGCACTCCCGCCGGGTTCCCCAGGAAAGTCCGGATCAGCCGCAGCACGCTGCGCCATTGCGTCAGCTTGCGCGCTGCGAAACCCTGCTGCAGCACCTCGAGGTTGCGGATGCGCGCCGGACGGGCCAGATAGATGTTCGCCAGCCTCAGGCGCTGGTGTTTCAGCTCCATGTAGGGGCGGTAGATTCCCCGGCGCGTCGCGGCCGGGTAGAACGGCGCCAGCGCCACCTCATCGGAGACCCCGGCGAAGAAGTCGACCCGCTCCTGCAGCTCGCGCTCGCGGGCGAACCCGCGATCCACGAAATCGGCGATCGCCTCGGGGACGGCAAGTGGAACGTCGGAAGTGATGAACAGATAGAGGTGGTCCAGGGATCCTGCGCCGGCAGATACCGCGCGAGGCAGGAGAGCGGCCTCCGCGGTGCGGTAAGCCTCGAAGGCGTTGTCGAGCATCCGCCCTTTCTCACCAACCGACTGGTAGCCATAGATGGCCGGCGGCAGGCGCCGCGCCAGGTCCTCGGAGGGTCCGACCACGAAGATCCGCCCGACGCGCTGCGAATCCCGCAGCGCTTCGAGGACGTAATGCAGGCAAGGGTGATCGCCCAGGGGCAGGAATGCCTTGTTGTGGCCCTGAATCAGCCTTCGCTTGTCCTGGTGCGTGCCCGCCAGGACGACGGCATCCACTTTCGGGGCAGCCAAGGTCACTCGCGATTCTCCGCGGCGTCTTCAAAAGGGCTGTCGAGTGTTGGGCCGGCAGATTTTACCGGACTCCTCCCCCCCCTTCAACCTCTACCCATCAACCACTGCCCGTAACCTCTATATAATGGCCCGGAGCCGATCCACCCCCTAGGTCCAGGGCATGTCGTCTCCCTTTCGCTTTCCCGGCTTTTCGCCGGATGATTTCCGCCTCTTCGGCATTCCCGACCGGAACCGCCGGCGGGAGGCGATCCTCCAGATCCTCCACCCCAAGCTTGCCGCCCTGGGCGAAGACATCCTCTCCGATTTCCGTCGCCGCGGGATCGAGGGTCTTTTCCCTCACCTCCCGCAGCTCAACTGGCCGCGCGGCTACCAGCCTTTCTGCACCTGGCTGGCGCTCTCCAACCAGCCGCACCGCTACCAGGACCTGGCGCAGCTGAACGTCGGCATCCACGAGGCCTTCGTGGCGGTGCGGCTGGGCTTCGACACCTCGGGCTATGCCTTCGGCCGCCTTCTCTTCCTGATATCCCATGGTGATCTCGAGGAGGCCTTCGCCCGGGTGGCGGGGCCGGCGCAGCTGCGCTGCCGCGTCTACCGGCCCGCGCCCTGGCCGGAAGGATCGCGGGCCATCTACGACTCGGGGGAGGATTTCGCGAGAGGGGTACGGACCGCGGAGCGCGAGTCGGCGAACTGGTTCGAGGTGGGCAGGATCTTCACGCGAGATTCCGAGGAGACCGGGCTCTACCATCCGGAGTTCGCGGCCGTCGCCATCCAGGTCCTCCTCTCCCTGTACCCGCTGTTCCGCAGGCTGGCGGGACCCTGAGCGGCAACGGCTCAGTGGACGGTCTCGTCTCCTTCCTCGATCTCTGTCTGCTCGAGGTACTCGCTCATGAACTCGCGGAAGGAAGCGAGCGCCTCGTCCACTTTCGTGCTGATCTCGCGTGCCACACGACGCTTCTCGGTAAAAGGAAGGGAGCCGAAGCGCTCGTAGCGCGCCACGCGCTCCGGGAGAAGCTTGATCCGCTCGGAGAGCATATCCAGGAACTTGACGATCTCCTGCCGGGACATCTCTCCCTTCAGGATTCTCTCCTTGATCACGCTCATGACCTTCAGGAGAGCCTCGTCCAGCTCCCGTAGTCTTTCGTCCAGTTCCTGGCCTTCCATCGTGCCGCCTACTTTATTCCGAGCAGGGAATGGAGGTCCTCCTCCAGCTCGCGCTTCTCCATCTCCCCGACATAGCTGTTGATGACCTTTCCGGTGCGATCCAGGACGAAGGTGGTGGGAAGCCCCACGATTCCGCCAAAAGCCTTCTCGACTTCCTGGCTCGACTGCAGCGACGTGTATTCGATGTGGACCTCCTTGTCGAACCCCGCCAGCGCCTTGGCGTTCTCGTCCACCGAGATACCGATGATCTCGACACCCTGGTCGTGGTACCGCTGGTGCAGGTCGTTCAGCCAGGGGATGGCGGCGCGGCAGGGAGGACACCAGGTGGCCCAGAAGTCGACCACCCGGATCTTGCCGTCGAACTTGCTGAGATCCACGCTCGATCCGCCCAGCGCCGGCTGCAGGGAGAGCTTCAACGAGACGACCTGGTCGCCGGTGGGGGCGCCCCCCTTGGGCGCGCCGGCTGCGCCGGAAGAGCCTTGCGAGCATGCGGTGATCGCCGGCAAGGCCGCGAGCGTAAGGAGCATGATGGCGGAGCGGGCGCGTGTCGTGAGCATCATCGTGGTAAGGCCTCTACCTCGTAGCTGAGAACCGAAAGACTCGGGGGAAGCGACGCCGGGTGGCGGTGCAGGCGCGCCTTCAGCTTGACCCGGCTTGGACCCCCCGTCAACGCCAGGAGGAGGCTTCTCAGCTCCGCCCCCTCCAGGAGATCGTAGCTTTCTTTCGCGCCCGCGACGCGGAAAGTGAGCCGGTCGTTCTCACCATGGGCAACGGTGCCTGTCGCGGTCACGATTTCATCGCCTTGCGGGGCGAAGCCGGCTGTCTCCAGCCGCGACCGGATGCCCGGGAGATCCAGCCCGCCTCCGGGAGCGGCGGTGATCGTGAGACGCCCCGACGGGTTCTCCACCGCCACCTCACCGACCCCGGGCTGCGCCTTCAGGAGCCGCTCCAGGGTGGTCACGCACAACGAGCAGCGGATGCCGTCGACTCGAATCTGTGCTTCCTCGACGGAGGCCCGCGCGACGCCGCAGGCGCCGCACAGGATCAGACAGGGGAGGAAGAGTTTTCCGGAAAAGATGGCGCGCTGCTCCCGACCGGAAGTTCCCCGGCATTCTACCACGGAGGTGAAGGGGGTTGTCCCGGTGGCGCCGCCGGCGCGGGCCGAGAAGCCTCGCATGTCCCTGGGGTACACTGTTGCGCGGGATAGGGAGCGCCGATTTGGGCAGGCAGAGCCGCACCAGAAAGCTTCGGAAAGAGGTCAAGAGCGACCCGCGCGAAGCCTCGGGCGAGGCGGTCGCCGCGCCGCGGCTCGAGGTCCCCCCCGCCATGGTCCGGCTGGTCCTGGGCGCAATCCTGCTGGCCGCCCTTCTCCTGCGGCTCGGGCTGCTCGCGCAGTATCGGACCGGGAGCGTCTTCTACAGCCAGCTGATGCTGGATGCCCAGGTCTACGACGATTGGGCCCAAAAGATCGCGGCGGGGAGGTGGCTGGGCGGCGAGGTCTTCTATCACGCTCCCCTCTATCCCTATCTTCTCGCCGTCGCCTACAGCCTCTTCGGGCATCACTACCTTCCCATCTACCTGCTCCAGATCGCCCTTGGTCTGGGACAGGTTTATCTCGTCTATCGGATCGGGCGCGAAGCGGCCTCCGAGTGGGTCGGCCTGACCGCCGCCGGATTGTTGACCTTCTACGCGGCCCTCCCTTTCTTCGAGCTGAAGATCATGGCCGTGGCGCTGGCGATGTTCCTGTGCACCGCGGCGCTCGCGCTCCTGATGGACGCATGGAAAAAGGGCGGAATTATCCGGTGGGTCCTTTCCGGAGCGCTGATTGGGGCCGCCGCCCTGGCCGCGCCTGCCGCGCTCCTCCTGGCGCCGGTTTACGCCGTAGCTCTTTTGGCACGCGGCACCCGCTGGGTCGAAGCGGGGGCCCTGGCCGCGGGAACGCTTCTGGCGATCGCCCCTGCCACGATCCACAACCTGGCCGCCGGGGGAGGCTTCATCCCGATCTCTTCGCAGGGAGGCATCACCTTCTATCAGGGAAACAGCCTGAAGTCGCGCGGCCTCTACCGGACGGTCGAAGGATTCACCGGATCTCCTCTGTCGCAGCAGCAGGAGGAAAGGTCGGCTGCCGAGAAGGCCACGGGGCATCCTCTCAAGGACTCCGAGGTTTCGGCTTACTGGTTCGGAAAGGGGCTCGATGCCATCGCCGCGCAGCCGGGCGCCGCCATCGGCTTGCTGCAGATGAAGCTCTGGCGCTGGTTCTCCAGCATCGAATACTCCACGGAGTACAGCCAGGCAGTGGAGCGGCGTGACCTGACCTTGCTCTGGGTGCTGCTGCTTCCCTGGGGAGTGCTGGCGGTCGGCGGTGTCGCGGGCATGCTGCTGGGACGCAGCGTCTATCCGGGTCTCGCTCCTGTCTCGCTCTACCTGGCAGGAACAATCCTGCCTCCCCTCATCTTCTACGTCTCGTCGCGTTACCGGCTGGCGGCGGCCCCGGCCCTGGCGATTCTCTGCGCCGTCACGCTGGAGCGCCTCGTGGCCTCGGTCCGCGCTCGCGGTCTGATCCATGCGCTTCCGATCGCACTCGTCCTGATCATCCTCACCGGCGTCACCCTGGTGCCCCTGGGAAGGGACCATCTCTTCCAGGAAGCCAACGTCCGCTACAACGCCGGCAACCTCTTCTACGACCGGGGTGATTACGACACTGCCATCACCCTGTACAGCCAGGCGCTGGAAGTGAACGATTTCGAGTACTACCGCATCAACCTGGGAAACGCACTGAGGGGCAAGGGGCGGCTCGACGAGGCGATCCAGCAGTACCAGCTGGTGGCGCAGAAGAAGCCGCGTTTCGCGAAGGCTTACGTGCAGTGGGCCAAGGTGCTGGTGATGCAGGGGAAGAGGGACGAGGCGCGGGCGATCTACGCGCGCGCGGTGAACCTCGGCCTGCGCAGCCGGGAGCTGGAACCGGCCCTCGGCCTGAGCGGAGCCGGCGCGGGGACGGAGATTGCGGAGCCCGCGTCCCGGGAGGCCCCGTGACGCGGAGCGGCAAGCCCGCGCCTCTGTCCCGCCTCGGCACTTTTCTCTTCATCGGCCTTCTGGTTGCCGGCGCCTGGCTGCGCCTGGCGCAGCTCGAGCGACGGCCGCTGCACGGCGACGAAGCGGTGGGCGCCTCGCTGTCGCTCGATGTGGCGAAAACCGGCTCTTTCCTCTATTTCTCCGCCAACCGGCACGGACCTTTCCAGTACTTCCTCGATGGATGGGTGATGCGCTGGAAGGGGACCTCGACTACCGCGATCCGCTTTCCCTTCGCCTTTGCGGGGAGCCTTCTCGCGCTCGGCTTACTGCCGATGCGCGCGGCGCTCGGGGAAGCTGGATGGTTGTTCACCACTTCGCTCCTGACCTTTTCTCCTTTCTTCGTCTATTACTCGCGCTACGCCATCCAGGAAATCCTCTTCGCTCTGGCCACCGCCCTGATGCTGGCGTGCGCCGCCTCCTTCGCCCGCACCGGACAAGGTCGCGCGCTGTTCGGCACGCTCCTGTCGGCTGCCTGGATGGTGACGCAGAAGGAGACCTTCCTGATTGTGTGGGGATGCCTGGGGGCGGCCGCGCTGGCCGGGTGGATGATCGGCGGAGCGCGCTTCCGTAGCGCGGTCAGCGGCGCCGCGAAGGCGCTGGCCCGTAGCTGGCTATGGGGGGTGGCCGGGGCCGCTTGCGGCGCCTTGCTGATTGCCTTTTTCTACACCGATCGGTTCCAGGACAACTCCGGGCTGGCCAATCTGGCGGTGAACCTGGTCGATCTCGTGCGCCATGGAGCCTCCACCGCGTCCGCCTCCGAGCTCCACCGCCATCCCGCCGTCTTCTATGTTTCCCTGCTCACGCGCTATGAATGGCTCATCCTCGCCGGTTTCGCCGTCGGAATCTGGTTTGCCCTGCGCGGCCGGCGGCCACTGCCCCTGTTCTTCACGTCGTACGCGCTCCTGTTGCTGGCCGTCCACTTCTATCTCGCCTACAAGACTCCCTGGCTTCTGCTGAGCCCTCTTCTCGGCATGGCGCTCGTGGCCGGCACCGCAATGAATCGGGCCGCGGATCGCTTCCCGGTCGCCGCGCCGGCAGCAGGCTTGACTCTGGCGGCGTTCCTGCCTCTCCTCCTGTTGCCGGCGACACTGCGGACCAGCTTCCAGCGTCCGGCCGATCCGGCGCTGGGACTTGCTTATCATCATGCCGGCGCCGAGCAGCTGACGTTGGCCGACGAAATCCGGCGCGCCGTCGCCGCCGCTCCCGCGAATATCTCCCCCAAGGCGGTCGTCGCCCTTCCTTATTACTGGCCGCTCGCCTGGTACCTGCGCGACGAAACACAGGTTTTCTTCGAGGCCTCGGCGATCCCGGGTGAGCCGGTCCAGGTGCTCTCCGCCGTCCCGATTCTGGTGACGCTGCAGAGCGCCGACCCGAAGTTCGTGAAGGCCTTCGTGCCGGGGGGCCAGGTCCCCGATTTCACTCTGCCGGGCCACGCGTCACGTACGGTCGCGTTGATTCCACCCGACTATCTCGTCGGGAAGGTCTGGACTCTCGAGGCCGCGTCTCCTTGAGCCAATCGGCCTGCTCACGACACTGCCGTCACAAGTCCGTCGCCACCACGACGCAAGTGCGCCGGGTTGATTGACTTGGATCAGCGGCTCGGTCAGGATCACGCTCCCAATCCGGCGTCTGGAAGGAGATCCTTGGAAACCCGCCGCGCATCTGAATCGCCCGTGAAGCCGATCCCTCCCGCCGGAACCGAGCACAAGGCCTGGTACCGCAAGCTCGAGCGCACGCTCCACGACATCGAGCGCTCCGAGGACGTGGCGGAGATGCTCTCTGCGGCGCTGGCCTCGATCGTGCGCGACTTCCGCGGGGAGCTGGGAATCGTGGGAGGGCGCCTCTACCGCAAGGAGGGAGCCCGGTACGTCCTCAAGCACCAGGTGGGAAAGTCGCGCGCCCCTCTCGGCTACAAGATTCCGACGCGCTACCAACCGATCAAGATCCTGCAGCGCAGCGGCTACCTCCTGATGCGGGAGAGCGACCCGGGTTTCGACCACCGCATCGAGGAGACGGTGGGGGTGAAGGTCTTCGCCGCCATCCTGGTGGGCGAGGAGGACGAATACTGCATCTCCTTCTCGCTGAAGGGGCGCATCCTCGAGGCACGCACCTCCTACGCGCTCAACACCATCCGGCACGTGCTCAACCTGCGCCTGCGTGAGCAGGCCCTGTTCGACATCCTGCTCGAGGCGCGCGAGATTCAGGTCTCCCTGCTCCCCAAGTCGGCCCCGAAGATGAAGGAGTACGACATCCACGGCCGCTCGATCCCGGCGGAGGTCGTGGGGGGCGACCTGTACGACTACATCCCGATCTCCGACGTCGTGCTCGGCGTGGCGATCGCCGACGCCTCCGGGCACGGCCTCCCCGCGGCGCTGCAGGCGCGCGACGTGATCATCGGATTGCGCATGGGGATGGCGGAGGACCTGAAGATCGTCAAGACCCTGGAGAAGCTGAACCGGGTCATCAGCCGCTCCGCCCTCGCCTCGAAGTTCGTATCGCTCTTCTACGGGGAGCTGGAGACGAACGGCAATTTCATCTACTCCAATTGCGGCCATCCCCCGGCACTGCTCTACCATCGCGAGCGCTTCACGGAGCTGAAGCAGGGAGGCCCGGTCCTGGGACCGACGCTGGGTACGCGCTTCCAGCGCGGCTACGCCCGCATCCGGCGCGGCGACGTCCTGGTTCTCTACACCGACGGCGTCTCCGAGGCCGCCAACGACAACGACGAAGAGTTCGGCGTCGGGCGCATCCGCAAGACCATCGCCGACAACCTGCACCGCAGCGCCGCCGAGATCGTGGACCGGCTGTTCAAGGCGGTCCATGAGCACTCCGGCCGCCCGACGCCGCTCGATGATCAGACCGTGGTCGTCCTCAAAGCCCGCGGTAGCGCGTCACCCGCTCCGCTCGCCACGGTAAAGACCGGCGCCGGCCTTCGGTAGGGCCCCCGTCGAGGAGCTACTTTGTGAGGCGCGCCTTCACCGCCTGGA